>NZ_LKDV01000004.1:0-174103 GCF_001401875.1 Pseudoalteromonas sp. P1-13-1a
TGGAGAGATAGGGATTTGAACCCTAGATAGGCTACAAACCTATGCCGGTTTTCAAGACCGGTGCATTCGACCACTCTGCCATCTCTCCGCACGGCCTGCATAATAGGGAAACCCATTGGCTTTGTGAAGCTTTTTTTTAAAAAAATTGTTTAAGTGCTTAAAAAACAATTAATTTGTTTAAAGATAAAACAAAAAACTCATTTTTGGTGGTTAAATGAACTTTAATTAAAAAATAACACTCTATTGATCTACAAAGGTTTGCCCAAACATATAAGAGTTGGTAATCTAATTTTAGTTAAATTATCGAAACAAACATGTTTCACTTAAAGGAGCTCTACAATGGCATTTAATCATTCGTACAATACCGCTAAACCGGTAATGTCGACCATTGAAACAAACAAGGTACTTAAAAACACCTATTTCTTACTGGCCATGACATTAGCATTTAGTGCTGTTACGGCGGGTATTTCAATGGCATTACAATTACCTTACTTTATGGGAATTGTGTTCACACTGGTTTCGTTTGGTTTATTATTTGTTGTAAACAAAAAAGCAGACTCAGCTTCAGGCGTATTTTGGGTGTTTGCTTTTACAGGCTGTATGGGCGCAGGCCTTGGCCCACTTCTTAACTATTATGCGGCTATGCCTAATGGCCCAATGCTTATTATGCAGGCGCTTGGTTCTACTGCATTAATATTTTTTGGACTATCGGCTTATGCATTAAACACTAAAAAAGACTTCTCATTTATGGGTGGTTTTTTAACAGTAGGTTTATTAGTGGTTATTGTCGCAAGCATAGTTAACATATTCATTGGCAGCTCGCTAATGTTTATGGTGCTTAACGCAGCTGTTGTGTTAATTATGTCTGGCTTAATCTTATTTGATACTAGCCGTATTATTAATGGCGGCGAAACTAACTACATTCGCGCTACAGTGGCTTTATACTTAAACGTGTACAACTTATTTACTTCTTTACTGCACCTTCTTGGCGCAAGTGATGACTAATTAAATAGTTCTGTTAAAATAGCCCCTTTATTGGGGCTTTTTTATTGGAATTGTTTTGGCGCGATTTGTTCTTTCTTTACATACTCCTCCTTCAGATCATGACTCAACGCAACGTATTATAAAGTTTGCACATGCATGTTTAGCACAAGGCCACACCATAGATGCACTTTTTTTGTATCAAAATGGTATTTATCACGCATCAACTCATTTTGAGCTGGCCTCTGACGAGCTGCAAATCCCTATGCACTGGCAACAACTTGCAGACAAAAATATTAATTTAATGCTTTGCGTTACTGCAGCAGAAAAACGCGGTTTAAGTACAAGCCAAACCGGTGTGTTTACAGTTGCTGGGCTTGCAGAATTTGCCATGCTAGCCAGTGATGCAGATAAATGGATACAGTTTAAATGAAAAATGTTTTAGTCATGAGCCAATCCAGTCCCTTTGATGAACTTAATACCCGCGATGCCCTAGACATGTCGCTTATATTTGCCGCAGTTGATCAAAATATTAGCTGGCTATTTAGCGGCCCCGCCGTGCTTGCTTTAAAACATAATCAATCAACAGAGCAACTGGGTGTAAAAGATTTTTTTAAAAACATCAAAACGCTTGAAATCTATGAAGTAGAAAACATATACGTATGTGAAAAATCATTACTTGATTACAACTTAAACAAATCTCAATTAATTATTGATTCAATCAGCCTCAATTACACTGAGCAACAACAGTTGATCTGCCAGCAAGATTTTGTGGTGAACCTATGAGTACATTACATATTTTTTCTAAGCCACTGGCTTATTACGACTCAACCCAGCTTGAAAACTTAATCAAAGACACTGATAAAGTACTCCTTGTTGGTGATGCCTGTTACGCTGCTAAGCAATATTTTCAATTAAACGATTCGCTATTGTTGCTTTTAGAGGATGCGCATGCACGCGGGGTTAAACTAAGTCCTGGCCAATCAATTATTAATTACGATGAGTTTGTTGCCCTGACACTATCTACTAACCAATCTATTACCTGGTAACCTATGCTTGAATTTAATAATCAACAAATCGATACAGATAAACAAGGCTACTTGCTCGATTACACCATATGGACAAAAGAGTTGGCCCCTATTATTGCCGAGCAAGAAAACATTATCTTGAGCGAACAACACTGGGAAGTGATTAATTTTGTTCGCGATTTTTATTTAGAATATAACACCAGCCCAGCGATAAGAATGCTTGTTAAAGCCATGGCTAAAGCACTTGGCGAGGACAAAGGCAATAGTATTTATTTGTATAAATTATTCCCGAAGGGGCCTGCAAAACAAGCGACTAAAATTGCCGGATTACCTAAGCCCGCTAGGTGTATTTAATGGTGAATAAACCAATGCATAACCGCGCAACTAAAAGCACTAACAAACGCACTACAGGTAGAACTTACTCACGCAGTGCATTCACTAAAAAAAGCACAACTTCGCGTGAAGTTAAACCCGCGATAGCAGCTAAAGATAGAAAAATTGTTTTATTTAACAAACCCTACGATGTGCTTTGTCAATTTACAGATGATGCCAATAGAAAAACGTTAGCTGAATTTATTCCCATTAAAGATGTATACGCAGCAGGCAGACTCGACCGCGACAGTGAAGGGTTATTACTTTTAACAAACTGCGGAAAGCTTCAAAATACCCTTACCGCACCAAGTAAAAAAACCAATAAAACCTATTGGGTGCAAGTTGAAGGCGAGCCAAGTGCAGACGCTATTAATGCCCTATGTAAAGGTGTTGAACTAAAAGATGGTATTACCTTACCCGCAAATGTAAAAATTATTGATGAGCCTGAAGTTTGGCCTCGCGTGCCACCGGTTAGAGAGCGCAAATCGATTCCTACAACGTGGTTAAGCATTACAATTAACGAAGGACGTAATAGGCAAGTTCGTCGTATGACTGCGCATGTTGGGCACCCCACATTAAGGCTTATTCGCTACAGCATTGGTAATTATACGCTTGATGGCATTGAGAGCGCTCAGTACAGTGTTATCAAAGGTGGTAAAAATGCATAAGCCCCATGTGACGGTTGCTGCTGTAGTAAAAAAAGGAGACCGCTTTTTACTAGTAAAAGAGCGAGATAAATTTACTGCTACTATTTGCTATAACCAACCTGCCGGCCATTTAGAACTAGACGAAACACTGGCTCAAGCAGCCAGCAGAGAGCTTTTTGAAGAGACAGGTTTAACCTTAACCCCAATTGGTTTAGTCGGTATTTACAACTTACATGCAGCAAACGGAATACATTATTTGCGCTTTTGTTTTCTGTTTGATGGCGCTCAAATCACTACTGAGCCCTGCCCAAAAGATGCAGATATAATGAGTGCTGACTGGCACACTTTAGAGGACATAAAAACGCTGCCTCTCAGAAGCCATCTCGTTTTAAAATGCATTGAAGACAGCCTGAATCGCCCTATTCAGGACGTTAGCTTTATTTATGACGATAATTAAACATTTTCACTTTGTATAATTCTCAAATCTATATAAATAGTCCAACGCTATAAATTAACTTAATGCTAAACAATTTCGTCCCTGCCTTTTTGAATAATAAAGTGCGCTATCGGCGGCCTTAACAAACTCTTTTTGATCGCAATTATCATCTTCACCAATCGCGTTAATACCCATACTAAGGGTTAAGTAACCGGTAAAACTATCTTCATGAGGGATACGGAGCTCTTCAATTGCCTTTTGAATATGCTCAGCTATAAACAAAGCCCCTTGTTTATCTGTTTGTGGTAGCAATACAACAAACTCTTCACCGCCATAACGCGCTACAAAATCTTCGGTACGGCTTACCGTACACGCTATTGCTTGCGCCACGTTATACAAACATAAATCACCTTCAACATGTCCGTAGCGGTCGTTAAATAGTTTAAAGTGATCAATATCAATTAAAATAATCGCTAAATCGTCACCACATTCAACAGCTTTTTCAAACTCTTTACTTAGCTTTTCATCAAAACGACGTCTATTTGCTATTTGCGTTAGTGAATCTAAAAACGCCATATCGCGTAAAATATTTTGATCTTCCAAACGTTTGGTCGCATCGTTAAATACAGCAATATATTCATCCCCTAAGTTAATGCCAGATACTTCCATCGTAATCGTATTACCGTTTTTACATGTAACATGATAATCATGCGCGGGGATGTCTTGCCCTGTTTCATTGCCCACTTCTAACGCCGCTTGCCACGTTTTTTTCACAGATTCTCGATAGTGAGGGTCTGGGTATGCATTAACCCACCATTGCTCTAAGTTAGGTAAGTCATCGACGGTATAACCAAATACATCTATAAAGCGTTGATTAACCCTAATAATATCACCTGTTTTCGCACATACATTAGAGATAGGCATAGGCAAAATAGTAAATAAATGGGCGTAGTGGCTCATCTCGTGGCGCTTCATAGGATGATGCATTTTTTTAGATAAGAAGCTGTACGGCGCATCTTCTTTTTTACAAGAGAGCGAATTATCCATACTTAAAGCAAAATACCATTCACCCCACCAGCGCTTCATAGTTTCAAACAAGGCAACTTCTTGTTTGCTATTTACTTCATAAGAACGCGATACAGAATCGAAAATCTCATCAACAGGGCTACTGTGCTTTGTCTCTAAGGATAAAGTGTACCCAAAAACCTCATGAAAAAGCGTGTACGTATCACGTTTTAAATCACTTGTAGGCATATTGAGTAGTTCATTCAGTTTATCGCATGTATTTACAGCGTAAAACTGAATTAATGCTGAGAGCTTTTTAACCTGAAAGGCATAGTTCATATATTCATTCCATTGAAAATATTTTTATAATAAACCGCGAGTCTAGGGGATTGAATATTACTTGCAGCTGAATTCCACAGCTATGACAAGGTAATAAAGGTATTATTATCATTTTTACGCGTAATAATGGCACCGAAATAACTTTTTACAATGGCTTATTTAAATTTTTCATCATTTTTTATTTCAAATGCGATTCAGTCTTATTTGCTATTGGTTATATGAATAAAATAACGACAAAAACGTGCGTTTGCGCTACTCCTCCCTTTAAGCAAAAACAAAATGCGTGCTATAATCGCGGCCTTTCCAAGTTAACAGCAAACTGTATAAGCGAAATTATTCATGAGCGAAAATAGTCACATTAAAGTCATCGTTGGTATGTCCGGCGGTGTTGATTCTTCTGTATCTGCATATTTATTACAGCAACAGGGCTACCAAGTAGAAGGCCTGTTTATGAAGAACTGGGAAGAAGACGACAATGACGAATACTGTGCAGCCGCTGAAGATTTAAAAGATGCGCAAGCAGTGTGTGACAAATTAGGCATCGAGCTTCATACCGTTAACTTTGCAGCAGAGTATTGGGATAACGTTTTTGAGTACTTTTTAGAAGAGTATAAAGCGGGCCGAACGCCAAACCCTGATATTATGTGTAACAAAGAAATTAAGTTTAAAGCGTTTTTAGAATTTGCTGCCCAAGCACTTGGCGCCGATTTTATTGCTACAGGCCATTATGTTCGTCGTGAATTACGCGACGACAAGTACGTTATGTGCCGAGGCTTAGACGATAACAAAGATCAAAGCTATTTCTTATACACTTTAAGCCATGAGCATATAGGCCAAACCCTTTTCCCAGTAGGTGATATAGCTAAACCTGAAGTACGCCGTATCGCAGAAGAGCAAGACTTAATCACCCACGATAAAAAAGACAGCACCGGTATTTGTTTTATTGGGGAGCGCAAATTTAAAGACTTTTTACAAAAGTTTTTACCTGCTCAACCAGGTGTGATCGAAGACACAGATGGCAACAACGTAGGTGAACACGAAGGGCTTATGTATCATACACTAGGCCAGCGTAAAGGGTTACTAATTGGTGGCATGAAAGAAGGCTCTGGCGAGCCATGGTATGTTGTAGATAAAGACGTTGAGCGCAATGTACTGGTTGTAGGGCAAGGTAAAGACCACCCTCGCCTTTACAGCAATGGCCTAAACGCTAATCAATTACATTGGGTAGACCGTGTTGGCCCGCAAGGCACCACGCGCTGTACCGTTAAAACTCGTTACCGCCAAGAAGATATTAATTGTACCCTTCTCGTTGGCGAAGATGGTATGGCACGCGTATTGTTTGATGAGCCACAAAAAGCCGTTACACCGGGTCAGTCAGCTGTATTTTATGCCGATGAGGTGTGTTTAGGTGGTGGTATTATTGATTCGGTGATCAAGTAATGAATGAACACCAAGTCATGGCGCTTGCCGCCATGTGCCAAGTGGCTAAACAAGTACAAAAAATTGCCCAGTACGGCAGTGCAAACGATTCAGATTTAGATGTGCTTTTTACAAGTATTGTACAAACATCTCCCGCATCACCGGTTGATGTTTATCAAGGTACGCATAACTTACGCGACGGCTATAAAACATTAATGGCACAGCTGACTGCTGGCACTCAAAAAGATGTCGAAATAGTTAAGTACGTAGGTGGTTTAATGCAACTTGAACGTATTTTAAATAACGAGCCAAAAAGCTTAGCTGAACTTGGCCGCCGTATCGACGACATTCATCGTCGCTTAGATCACTTTGCCATAACCGATGACACCGTAGTTGCCGGTTTAGCAGATATATACTCGTCGGTGCTAAGCCCCCTTGGGCACCGAATTCAGGTTTATGGTAAACCCGAGTTATTAAAACAGCAGCAAACGCAAAATAAAATTCGTGCACTTTTATTAGCAGGAATTCGCAGTGCTGTATTATGGCGACAAATGGGCGGTAAACGCCGTCACTTTTTCTTTGCAAAAAGAAAAATTCTCGCTATTGCAAAAACAAAAATTTAATTATCGTTCAAAACTAAAATTTAGGAGTTATTATGGAGCTTTCAGCGTTAACCGCTATCTCTCCAGTGGATGGTCGCTACGGCAGCAAAACCACTGAACTACGCAGTATTTTCAGCGAATTTGGCTTAATCAAATACCGCGTAACCGTTGAAGTGCGTTGGTTGCAAGCCTTAGCTGCAGCAAGCGATATTAAAGAAGTACCTGCATTTAGCGAACAAGCCAATGCACTATTAAATGCCATTGTTGATAACTTCAGCGAAGCAGATGCACAGCGTGTAAAAGACATTGAACGCACCACAAACCACGATGTTAAAGCGGTAGAATACTTACTAAAAGAAAAAGTAGCCGATAACAGCGAAATCAACGCTATCAACGAGTTTATCCATTTTGCTTGTACCTCGGAAGATATTAATAACCTATCTCATGGTTTAATGCTTACAGAAGCTCGCGATAAAGTATTATTACCATACTGTGACCAATTACTTAACGCCATAAAAGAAAAAGCCATTGAGTACAAAGCAGTGCCTATGATGACGCGTACCCATGGCCAGCCAGCTACGCCCTCAACTATGGGTAAAGAGTTTGCTAACGTATACATGCGTTTAAAACGCCAACGCGACCAAATCGCACAGGTAGAAATGCTAGGTAAAATTAACGGTGCTGTAGGTAACTACAATGCCCACTTAAGTGCTTACCCAGATTACGATTGGCACACTCATGCAAGTAACTTTATAACAAGCCTTGGTTTAACGTTTAACCCGTTCACTACCCAAATAGAACCGCATGACTACATTGCCGAACTATTTGATGCTATTGCTCGCTTTAACACTATTTTACTTGATTTTGATCGTGACGTTTGGGGTTACATTGCCCTTAACCACTTCAAGCAAAAAACCATTGCTGGTGAAATCGGCTCTTCAACGATGCCGCATAAAGTAAACCCTATCGACTTTGAAAACTCAGAAGGCAACCTAGGCATCGCAAATGCTATATTTGCTCATCTTGCACAAAAACTGCCTGTTTCTCGTTGGCAACGTGACCTTACCGACTCTACGGTACTGCGTAACTTAGGTGTGGGCATGGGCTACACGCTTATTGCTTATCAATCGACACTTAAAGGCGTAAGCAAACTTGAAGTAAATGAGCAACGCTTACTCGAAGAGCTTGATCAAAACTGGGAATTACTTGCAGAGCCAATTCAAACGGTTATGCGTAAATACGGTATTGAAAAACCATACGAAAAGCTTAAAGATTTAACGCGTGGTAAGCGTGTAAATCAAGAGATTATGGCCGACTTTATTGATGGTTTAGACCTGCCAGAGCATGCAAAAGTTGAAATGAAAAAACTAACACCAGCCAACTACATTGGCCGAGCTGTTGAGTTTATTGACGATTTAGTTTAAGTAGTCAATTGCAAATATAAAAAGCGAAAGGATAATCCCTTTCGCTTTTTTTGTACTTAAAATTATAGGCCAACTCTATGTACCAATTAAAAATAAACCCCCTCAGTGAACAAGAATTTTTAAACCAATATTGGCAAAAAAAGCCACTATTGATTAAACAAGGTTTTACAGACTTTAAAGACCCAATAGAGGCAGAAGAGCTTGCCGGTCTTGCAATGGAAGAAAGCATAGAGTCGCGTATTGTTACTAACCATAATAACGATTGGCAAGCATACCAAGGCCCGTTTGAAGACTTTGAAAAACTCACTGAGCAACACGCAACTTTACTGGTACAAGCGGTTGATCATTGGCATAGCGATGCTGCACAACTGCTAGAGCCGTTTAGGTTTATACCTAACTGGCGAATAGATGACTTAATGATCAGCTACTCTACCCCTAAAGGTGGAGTGGGCCCACATTTAGACCAGTATGATGTATTTATAATCCAAGGTGAAGGTAAGCGCCATTGGCGTGTTGGCTTGCCCGACCCGACTCTTAAGCAATTTACACAAAATAAAAAACTACTCCAGGTTGAGCAATTTGAAGCGGTAATAGATTGTATTTTAGAACCCGGCGATATTTTATATATACCACCTGGGTGCCCACATGAAGGCTATGCTATAGAAAACGCCTTAAATTATTCAGTGGGTTTTAGAGCGCCTAACCAACAAGACTTATTTTCGAGTTTTGCCGATCATATTATTGATACTGATAGCGGCCAAAAACGCTATTCTGATCACACATTAACGCTAAGAGACGCTAAAGGTGAGCTTTTAGATAGCGAAGCCAATAAAGTTAAAACCCTTATGCAAGCGCTTCTTAATAACGATGAGTTATTTAAACAATGGCTGGGTAACACTCTAAGTCAGCCCAAGCATGAAATGGACTTAGCACCGCTTGAAGCCCCTTTAACTTGCGAACAAATGAGTGAATTAATTGCCAGCAATAACGATGAGTTTGAGCGTTTAGGTGGCACACGTGCTATTTTTCAGCAATGTGAAGATACCTTACTGCTAAGCATTAATGGTGAGAACTATTTATTACCCCTCTCGGATTTAAAAGCCGTTAGACTTTTAACTGATAATAGTTATTTTAACACTGAAGATTTAGACCAAGCCCAACCAAGCCTAGTTTTTATTCAAACTTTTACTACACTAGTTAATGAGGGAGTTTGGTTTAACTAGGGGTGTTCTATGAGCTATCAAGTTAATAAAGTAGAGTGGGATATACAAAAAGACCTGCTACAACAAATACGTGAAAAGGTTTTTGTATACGAATTACACATCCCCAAACGCATAGAATTTGATAGCCTCGATAAAATTGCTCACCACGTTTTAGTGACTGATGAATGCAAATTGCCTGTTGCTACAGGCAGGCTTTGTACCGACGGGTTAATAGGCCGAATTGCTGTACTGCCAGAGCACCGAAATCGTCATGTATACACATCGCTGCTGACCTTTATTGTTCAACTAGCCGCAAACGACGGCCATAAAGCCATTAGTATTAATTGCATATTAAATGAAGTAGAGCGTTTTAAGCAAAATGGGTTCAAGCAGCAAGGCACTGTATTTATGGAAGCAGGCATACCCAGACAGCGTATGCTCTGTGAAGTATCGCAGTTTGTTACCAAACCCTTTACGTTAGTACATTAAAAAAGGGCGTAAATTGCCCTTTTAGATGTTCATACATGCGTCTTTCTATTTTGGCTCATTGGCCCAAAGTTGCTCGTTTTCATGCATTTCGTATAAACCATGAGCACGGTTTATAAGTAAGTTAGCAAAATCGACTTGGGTTTTATCACGAGCACCCACACTCATTATTTGATCGGCTTTTAACTGCCATTGTAACGAAAAATAACGCATGGCATCGCGTGCATCTTTTGCTGCACTTACTTCAGCATGATCTGTTGGTAAGCGCCCTGTTATCACCCAATAGCTCTTACCGTTTTGTGCTTTAAATTTCCACATAGCACACAGTGGCGCTAAAAAACGGCTATCTTTGTCTATTACTGATTTAGGCATAATGCCTTTTTCTGCTAAATATTTTTGAGCGTTTTGAAAACATTCGCGTTGCCAAGCAACACGTTGCTGCTCTATTTGTGCTTGCTCTTGCGCTGTTAATGGTTTTTTTTCTTCTTGCTGCATTTTATTAACCTTTACTGCTTTTTTTTACACTCTAAGTGCATAACAAATAAGGTGCAAGCATAAAACAGCTGCTTTGCACCTTAAATACATCATTTGATTTGTTTTTAGCCACAATTACACTTAAACAATAATAAATCGCTGTTATTTTATATTATGATCAAACGAGCCCACATCTCCTGGGAACACCACTGGCGATTCAATCCCGTCTTTACTTATCGCTGCAACACCAAAATAATAGTTATCAATAACCACATTTTTAAGTGTGGCTGTTGTAACTTTCCCAACATCTTGGCTAAATTGCCATTGTGGCTCACTGGTATAGCGCCAATAAATACGATAACCGGCTATATTATCATCATCTGACTTTTGCCACGAAAGCGTGGTGTTAGCCTTAACCGCGCCTTCAATTTTCACCTGCTTAGGGGGTGCTGGGGCCCACGCCATTGAAGCCATAGTTACAGCGTTAAGCGAGGTAAGTTTTGCAGTGTAGTCAAAATCAACACCATCTATTGTATCGCCATAAACCACGCCATTTTCAGTGCGCAAGTCTTGATGCTGTCGGTCGTAATGCTCGTTAGTTTCCATAATTCTGACTGCAGCAAAACCTGCATCGTTAAAGGGTCTATGGTGCCCACCTCGGCCAAATCTATCTAACCGGTAAACTAACATTGTATCTAAATTTGGGATGTACCTATCAGCAATAGTATCTATATAGCGGGCTAAATTACGGCTCGCTGAGTCTACCTCACCGCCGGTAAATCGCCTCGTACGCGCCTGCTCTTTAGTTTCTACTACACGTGTTCCTTCAGAAAATATGCGTGCCGTTGTATTGTCGGTAACGCCATTAATACCGGTAATGTTGCCAATCATATCGTTATTTAAAACGCCATGAACTTGCCAATCATGCTTTTGCGCATACGCTGTGAGTATTTTACCACCAAACAAGCCTTGCTCTTCGCCCGAAAGTGCCGCATATACAACTGAGCCATTAAATTTATATTTGCTAAGTACACGTGCAGCTTCAATAACACCTGCCACGCCCGAGGCGTTATCATTGGCACCTGGTGAATCACTGGTAAAGTCCATAACATCACTCACGCGCGAATCAATATCGCCCGACATAATCACCATTCGGTTTGGCTCAGTACTGCCGCGCTGAATTGCAACAATGTTTACTACTTCAACAGGATTTGGGATTCGTTTTTCACCTGATATGGTGTCTTTAACTTCAATTACTTCTAGGCAGCCACCACATTGCGCTGATATTTTCTCAAACTCTTTTTTGATCCAACGCCTTGCAGCGCCTATGCCCCGCGTATCTGACTTAGTGTCAGAAAGCGTATGGCGAGTTCCGAAATCCACCAGCGTTTGTATATCACTCCCAATACGCTTAGCTGATACCTCGGCTGCAATATCATGTAGCTTTTGTTGTTCTTCATATTTTATGCTGGCATGAGCGTGTGCTATTAACCCTGCCGTACAAGCAAAAGCTAACGCACTCAATTTAATAAGTTTAGTTGTAATAGAAAAAGGGGTTTTGCGCATTATAAGCTCCTTATTTTTTACCTTACCTTTACTCAACAACCTATTTAGTGCAACTATTTTGAGTTAAAGCTTTGTACAAGTAAGCTCAACTGTAAAAATTAACCACAGTTACACACGCCTCCCTCGTTTATGCACCAAGCGTATTACAAACCTTGTTACATAAATATGTTATATACATTGCGTGTTTTCGTGGCAAACTAACAAGGTGTTTTATTTGTAATTGTAATCTATGCGCCAGCTTAAAGCCGATACGGTCTCTGCCAATTTAATAGCTTCTAGTAACAACCAATATGGGCCTATTTGTGTTTATCAAAATACGGCCTATCGCTGGTTAACACTTGCCCAAAATGCACAAAGCGATATTACTATTCAAGGGGTGATGAGCCTTAATGAGAATGAACAATTACTGATTGCGGTTAATCAATGTATGCTGTTATTTTTACTAAAAACAGCAGAGCCACTTCGGGTTTTAAATTTAGGTTTAGGCACTGCGGGCATTGAACGAGCCATTCATTATTTACATAACAAAACAGCTTATATAAATAACGTAGCTGTGTTTGACAGTGTAGAAATAAACCCCGCGATGATAAGCGTTGCTAAGGAGCATTTTAGTTTGCCCGCTAATCATACGGTGCACGTACAAAATGCAGAGTTGTTTGTTGCAACGTGCACGCGTACATACAATGTCATCACAATTGATATTTTTAGTGGCGATGTACACCAAGACTTTTTATCAGATAGTGTATTTTGGCAAAACATACGTCGCTGCAGTGAGCAAACCGCACAAATTATTATAAATTTAAACCCTAAAACAGGAAAAGAGCTTCAAGCTTTACTCGTCCTGTTTAGGCAACACTTTAGCTGCATCGCCCTTATAGAGTTTAACGAATACAAAAATATTGTCGTGATACTTTCTCAGCTAAGCTTAATGCACATCAATAAAGAAGAAATAGCTCATTCGCTATTATTTAAAACATGGGCGCCCACCCTTCACACCGACATAAACAGCATTTATCACATAGAGTAATTTATCGCCCAGGTTCGTGTTTTTCATAGCATGGTAAACGGGTTTCTAATTGCTCCCAATTGGCTTTAGAGGTAACAAAATTATGCGAAATGACCTGTTCAGTAATATCACTGTCTATCAACCCTAGACGTATACGCAAGCGTGATTCATCCAGAGCGTTCGCACTGTAAATGGGTGATCCACATGTTTTACAGTGCGAACGCCCAGGTTTAAAATTAAATTCAGTTAAATTATCTTTACCTTTGGTAAGTGTAAAATCGCGAGTATTTACAAAACCATTTGTGGCAAAAGCAGTCCCGCTGTTTTTTCTGCATAGTGAGCAATGGCAATGAATGATTTGAGAAATAGGCCCTTTAATTTCAATGCTTACCGCTTTACATAGGCACGTTCCTGTATACATATAATCCCTTTATTATTTTAATTTGTGTGTTGTTAGCTATTTTACCCGTTTAAAATATAAACGTCAGCAGATTAGATACAACACAATATTGGTTGACTAATTTGCAGCAAATTGGTTACATAGATTTCAAGGTTTAAAAATTAAAACCCATGTATTGGTATACCAATTTATATACTTACATTAGTAAAAGAGGGATTATGCGCGTTAAATACAGCTTACTATTAGTGGCCTGCTCAGGATTATTAGCCTGTAGCCAAAACAATCAAAACGCCCCCTCTGCAAAGTGGCTACTAGTAGATAACTTTGAACAACCACTAAAAGGCTGGACAAAGGCCGACACAGACAATCAAACTCAACCTTATGTCGCTAACCCACAAGTGACTAAAATAGAGGTTGAGGAGACAACCAAAGGGATTAACCATTTTTTAATTAAAAAGCCCGCCGAAAAGGGGATTGTTGGAAACCGTAAAGCCCTTAGCTATAAAAAGCTGCCAAAAACAGTGCCAGTTGGCGAAACCTACACTTTTTTTACACGTATTAACGTTGCCTCTTTTCCAAATAACCATGCTTTTGGCTTAAGTAATTTAGAGCCAGAGCAAATAAACGTTCATGGCTACGATGCCTTCGAAGCCACTCTTCGGGTTACAGATAAAACCGAATCAAACGGTTTAGTTAATACCGGTGCGCTAATGGTCAAAACTGATAAGGGCTATAGTAATATCCAAAACTATGCACAAGCGCAATCGGCTCAACCACTTGATACAAACAGTTGGTACAACATATGGTACGTTGTTAATAATGCATCGGTAAAAATGCAAGGTCAGCAATACAATGTATACGTGCAAGGCGGCGAATTTAAAAACCAAACCTTAGTATATAAAAATGCCACCTTTAGAATGAAACGCGAACGCCCACTTAGCTACTTTTTAGCTAACTGCAATACGGGCCCTCACAAAAATCCTTACGGAAATGGGGGGTTACGCTATGACGACATTTACATGATTAAAGGCGTAAACCTTACAAACCCTCTTCGATAAAATTAGCGGTGTCATTTAGTCGTTAAAGTTCTACAGTGCGCTCCTTAAATGATATGATCCTTTTCTATTATTTGTCATTTAAGTTTATAAAATGTATCGATTATTCGAAAAAATGACCAACGCATTTCCTGAGCAAAAGCCAACTCAGCCACCCTCTACCTTATTTGCGTTTTGTCGTCATTACACTAAAGGCATGGAATTGTCGCTAGTTTTAATGTCTGTTAGTGCTGCCCTGCTTGCTATTTTAGAAGTATCGTTGTTTAGCTATATGGGCCAATTGGTTGATTGGTTGGGCACCTACACACCACAAACTTTGTTTGAAGAGCAAAAAGCCGAGCTTATAAAAATGGCAGTAGTGCTTTTAGTGGTGTTGCCTATTGTGGTGTTTTTTCACTCGGCTATTTTGCACCAAGCATTACTGGGTAATTACCCTATGTCGATTCGTTGGTTGGCGCATAGATACTTATTACGTCAAAGTGTGAGCTTTTATCAAAACGAGTTTGCAGGGCGTATCGCCACAAAAGTAATGCAAACCTCACTGGCCGTGCGCGAAGCCGTGATGAAGCTGCTCGATGTACTAATGTACATAGTGGTTTATTTTGGCGCTATGGTGTTTTTAGTTGCCGAAGCAGACTGGCGTTTAATGCTGCCACTTTTAGTGTGGGTAATTGCTTATGCCGCCATTCAAATGTACTTTGTGCCAAAACTTAAAAAAATTGCCAGCTCGCAGGCCGATGCACGTTCAGAAATGACCGGCCGAATAGTCGACAGCTATACAAATATATCGACCATTAAGCTTTTTTCGTACACGCAACGCGAAGAACAATACGCTAAACAAAGCATGGATGTTTTTTTAAAACCGGTTTATAAGCAAATGCGGTTAGTAACCAGCCTTAACTTTGCTATTAATAGCCTAAATTACTTATTAGTATTTAGCGTGGCCGCACTCTCTCTTTATTTGTGGTCGTTAAGTGCAATTAGCGCAGGCGCAATTGCAGTGGCTGTAAGTTTATCGCTTAGATTAAATGGCATGGCGCAGTGGATCATGTGGGAAATAAGCAGTTTGTTTGAAAACATTGGTACCGCCACCGATGGCATGAAAACCTTATCGACGCCAATCAAAGTAGCTGACAAACCCAATGCGAGCACGCTTGAAGTTACTAAGGGCAATATTGAATTTACAAACGTGCATTTTAACTATGGTAAAGCCGCTAACGAAACCAATCGTGGTCCTGTAATGAACGGCCTAAACCTACATATAAAACCCGGTGAAAAAATTGGCTTAGTGGGCCGCTCTGGCGCAGGTAAATCAACCTTAGTGAATTTACTCCTGCGTTTTTACGATACTGACTCTGGCACCATTAAAATTGATGGCCAAAACATTACCGATGTAAGCCAAGAAAGCCTTCGCCGTTATATAGCTATGGTTACCCAAGACACCTCCCTGCTGCATCGCTCTGTAAAAGATAATATTTTATACGGCCGACCCGATGCCTCAGAAGCTGAAATGCTCAGCGCTGCCAAGCAAGCTAAAGCGCTCGACTTTATAAGTGATTTAGAAGATAGCAAAGGCAATAAAGGGTTTGATGCACAAGTTGGGGAGCGCGGTGTCACCCTATCTGGCGGGCAACGCCAACGTATCGCTATAGCGCGGGTATTACTTAAAAATGCACCTATTTTAATACTCGATGAAGCCACCAGTGCGCTCGACTCAGAAGTAGAAGCTGCCATACAAGCAAGTTTAGATGACTTAATGACAGGAAAAACGGTTATTGCAATTGCCCACAGGCTATCGACTATTGCGCAAATGGACAGACTTATCGTACTTGATAAAGGTGGTGTGGTAGAGCAAGGCAGTCATGAAGAGCTTATTGCACAAAATGGTATTTATGCTGGCCTTTGGGCGCATCAAACCGGTGGATTTATTGGTGTAGATTAATCATGATAAGAACGTAAGCCTAGAGTGGCGCGATTTTTATCACGCATTACGCTATTAAATCAAACATTTATAATCTGTTCCTAATCTTATCCAAGCGAATCTCTTCCCTTGATTAAGTTAAGTCAATTATATACCATCCTTACTTATAATAATTTACGGATAGTTTACTTTCATATGGAAAAAACTCTTTATCTACTCCTATTTTGTGCCTCAACGCAATGTTTTGCAGACACCGCATATATTGGTGTTGACTATGTATTACCTGAAATGGCAATTAGTAACGAAGATGTTAAGCCAAAATCAACTGCACTTCGTTTAGGGGTCAGTAACAATAATATGGCTTTTGAAGCCCAATACCTAACCGCCAACGAGAAAGATAACCTTTATCGGATTGAATTCGACATAGAAAAAAGTGCCGCGTTATTCTTCGTAATGCAATCTGATGTTGTTAACGGTTTCGGTTTAGATGTTTCAGTCGGCTATGCGCAAACAGATATAACGGTAAATGGCCCAGAAGAAACTATAAATGATGAGTTTCAATATAAAGGCTTTGCTTGGGGTGTGGCAATGCACCAAGATATTCCATACTTAGACAACACCCAAGTTAGGCTTGGCTATCAATCACTTTATGATAAAGATGATATCGAGATAACAGCTATTTCTCTTGGTTTTACTTACCAATTTTAGTCATTCTCTCATTTTAAAAGGTACAATCCTAAATGGCAATAAAATACACCTCCCACAAACTCTCTATTATTTCGATATTATTAATGGCAGTCACTGGTTGTGGCTCTGATACTGAGTCAACCGACCTAAAAAAAGCAGTCACTCTCGAAGAGCTTCGCACTGAAGGTACAATTATAGAAACCGTTACTATTATCAATAATCAAACACGCATTAGACCGGGAGAACAATTTCAGCTTAAAGCCATGGGTATTGATAGTAATGGAGAAACGAGGGATGTAACCGATGAGCTTACTTGGAATACAAGCGACCCAGAAGTAGCCACTGTCAATAGTCGTGGCTTAGTGACGGCCATTGCTAATTCTCCACTGGATCGAGGCTTGATTACGGTTACTGGCACTACAATAAATGAAATATCCGGTGAAGGACAAATGTCAATTAGTGATGAAGCTGTTTCGAGCATAGAACTAAAGCAAGCCTCACCAGAAATAGGTGACATTAATACCTGTATAGAAGCGAGTATTACTGCAGATATTACTTATTCAGATGGCTATATATCTTTAAATACAATAAAAGATATTAGTTTTACTCTTGATGATAAAACAAGCGCGTTAATCGATAACAACGGTACACTATATACCTCATCAAATGAAATTGAGAACACTTCAATTACTGCAAATATAGGCGACATATCGGATACCTTAATTGTCACTGCCAATCCAGTTAACCTAGAGAGTATTGATATTCTTTCTGATGATACATCTAAGGATATTATCAAATTAAACTTAGGTTCTCGTATAAACGTAGCTGCGCAAGCCAATCTAATAAACAATCCTTCTCCTTTCGATATAGACAATACTATAAAGTGGTCTACGTTAGATTCATATACTGTAGGTGTGACAAAACAGGGCGAAAATAAAGGTACTTTACTAGCATTAAAACCAGGCGTTACAGAGCTTGTTGCAAGTTGTGGTGGAGTGCATAAAACAGTAGCCGTACAAGTTGAAGGCGACGCAACCCTAGAAAGCATTCAAATTAATGACGTTGAAAATCCATTAACATTAAGCCCTCTGGGTACTTTAGATTTAACATTAACCGCTAACTATAGTGATAGCTCTTCTAGTTTGAATGTTTCAGAATTTGCCAATTGGAGTGTAAATGGTAGCACAATTGCAGATGCTGAATTAATTAATATTGGAACCAATCAGGCTAGATATAGGTTAACGAGTAATTCGAATAGTAACGGTACAGTTATCGTTTCTGTCAATTACGATGGGATAGTAACAAGTACACAAGTTAATATTGAATAAAAAATTACACACATAATACTAGCATAAGGCGAAGGCACTATTTGTAGCCTTCGATTTTTTTGCTTTGTTTGATTCTATATTAGCGAATAAATTTGCCTCTCTTAAGAGCTCTAAGCTTAGCTTATTAAGTCAGAGCTACTATAAACTTCATACACAAGTAGAAAATAATTTTATTAAAAGCTTCTGTAACTCCCATACTAATATTCTGAGGTTTTAACTTAGCAGGCCTTCATATATGGTAAATGCCTATTACCTTGATGCTACCAAGATATATGGTCGCAACTAAATTTAAGTAGTGTAAAAATCGCTAGAAAGACTAAACATAGGTTTGAGGGTATTTTAACTCCTCACGGATAACTACTAAATATTAATAACTTAGTACCATACATTTACCAAAAAATTCAATCGGCTAAAGAGGTTATAGGCTAATCGACTTTGTGTCTAGGAAGCCAGTAACCTTAAGCCAATTAAAATTAGCATGACAATATTGGCAATAAAACTGATTAAAAAGAAGTAAGTGCGTGGGCTTGGGTTTTTCTCGGTAGCTATAACGTAATACAATACCATATGAATTAATCGCGCTATTACATACACCCAAACACACATAGCAAATATAGGGCTTTGGTAATTTATAACAAATGCAAACAGCGCAGTACCAATAAATAGCGCACTGTTTTCTAGTGTGTTATGAAAAGTCCGATGAGCCCTGAATATAAAACTGTCGTGCGATAAATCATCGCTTATTTTACCTGGTACAGCATTAGGCTGTTTAGCTTTGCTAAAGGTAGCAACCGACCACTGTACCACTAACATTATTAAATAAACGTAAAACGCCATATAGGCAGAAAGCGCAACTTCAGTCATTTTTATTTCCTTAAAATTGTTTTAACTCATTAGTTACAGCAAGTTTCAAGCCTAAAATAAGTCATTTATAATTAATTACTTATAATTTATAGGGCCAGTAATAATGTAAAAGCTGCAAACCTATTTATAAATGTTACTCACGTATTAACTCCTTAACGTTAGCGTAATTGATACCACTGCATGATCTGTTGTTAAATCGTCTCGTTCGTATTCTGGGTTTATTAAATGCCTGTCGTATGTATGATAATCGCTCACTTCATAAAAGCTATCATCGTAACTTGGGTCAAACTCACACGAGAGTAAAATATAATCAAGTACCGAACTACTTGGTCCATAGTAATGGGTGGGGCTGCGCATAAATAACGGCGCAGTATTATTTATTTGCGAAGTAGCTTCGTTTATTGACTGTTGCAGCGCAGCAGAGCCATTACTTTGTTGATCATCTGTATGGCTGCCAGCGTTTTGCTGTGTGTTGTGCGCCGTAAGTTGGCTCATTTTTAGTGTTTTAAATAACTGCCACGCGTCATTTAAACAATATTTAGCAAGGTAGGCTTTAACGTCAAACGCTGGGGCAGATCGCAATGTATTCGTTAATAAATGACTCAACACGCCATCTGCTAGGTCGTTATTAAAATCGCCCATTAACACCATTGGCTGTTGTGTGGCTTCGCGTCGGGTAATCATTTCTATCATTAGTAAGGTGGCTTCACTGCCACGCTGAATGGTGGAGCCCCATGAACCGGCCACATTTGCTTTAAACGCTTCAATTATGCTTTTTTCGGGCGAAAGTTCGTTATCTGTGATTGCCAATGATTTCGTGTTTTCGTCAGGCTCTAATATTGGGCGTTTAGATTTAAAGTGAACAACGTAGCAATCAGTATTACCTACATGAGGCAATGAAATAGTGGCTCTTAATACTTTACGGCTAAACGTAAAGTCACTGCAAAGGCCAAGGTCACTTGCAAGGGCAGCATTGTGCTTAACCGCTTCTGTGGCAGTTATAGGGTATTTAGAGGCAATAGCAACTACAGGGCTTTTATAAATAAAATCATCAATAATCTCTGGCGAATCAACCACAGCAAAATACGCGTAACCTTGCTGCGCCATTAGCGCTTGTAACGATTCAATGCTAAACACTTCTTGAAAGCCGACTACATCAGGCGCGTACTCATTTAAATAATCTACAATCCAGCGTTGTTTGCGGGCCCACTGCTCTGCGGTATAAATTTTTTCAAAATCGTAATACGCATTAGGCGGCTCAAGGTAGTTAAATAAATTAAACGTAGCCATTTTAAATTGCGTGTTTTTTACTACAGGCTCGTTTAAATCGTCGGCAGATTCAGCCTCAAGCGCAGTGTGATGTAGAGTAGATTCAAAATTACTGATAACAATAGCCTAGCGTATTAAAGTGCGTTAATTATACCCTAAAGGGTTTAAAGTTCTAAGCCCGTGAATTATTCTCAACATGCAATTTAAAGCCCTTTATTTACGCTATACTGCCCTCCTCGTTATTAGCGCACACGTAGGTATTATGAACTACTCAAATTTTGGAACTAAATTTACACAACCCAACGGAATAACGCAGCTTATGGAAGATTTAGGCAGCGCTAACGCAAGCAATAATCCAAATATTGTTATGCTAGGTGGCGGTAACCCCGCACACGTACCACAGGTTAATGCCGTATTTTTAGATGAATTACAAAAGCTAGTAGCCAGTAATAAAGTATCGCAAGTATTTGGTTTGTACGATGGGCCAACTGGCAATGACGAGTTTAGAGCTGCCCTTGCTAAACAGCTAAATAGCGAGTTTGACTGGGGTTTAACAACGCAAAACATAGCACTGGGTAATGGCAGCCAAGCTAACTTTTTTGTGTTGTTTAATATGCTTGCGGGCAAAATGAGTGATGGCAGTACCAAGCGTATTCTCTTCCCTCTTGCACCTGAATACGTAGGTTACGCCGACCAAGGTTTATCTGATGATATGTTTGTGGCAATCAAGCCCGACATCGAAATTTTAAATACACCCAGTGGCTCTAAGCAATTTAAATACGTGATTGATTTTGGTGCGGTTGAAAAAGTACTTGCTGAAGATAGCAGTATTAGCGCGCTGTGCGTATCGCGCCCTACCAACCCAACTGGTAATGTCATTACCGATGAGGAAGTACGCCACCTTGACGCCCTAGCACACAAGTACAATATTCCCCTAATTATTGATAACGCCTACGGCGACCCTTTCCCGGGCTGTATTTACACCGATGCAAACCTTACTTGGAACTCAAACATTATATTATGTATGTCGCTTTCAAAATTGGGCTTGCCAGGCCTGCGTACAGGTATTGTGGTTGCCAATAACGAAATAATTAAAGCCATTGGCCGTGTTAATGGCTCAATGGTGTTATCGCCTAACGCTATTGGCCCAAGCTTAGTAACCCGCTTAATTAACGAAGGCGAATTACTGCCTTTGTGTAAAAATACGGTATTACCTTTTTATAAAAATAAAGCAGAGATAGCCATAAACCTGTTTGATGAAATTTTTGCAGACTTGCCTGTTTACTTACATAAACTCGAAGGCGCGTTTTTTATGTGGCTATGGTTTAAAGACTCTAAAATAACCAGCGAAATGCTTTATCAAAAACTTAAAGAGCAAAACGTATATATAATTCCTGGGCATAACTTTTTTATTGGCATTGACGATAGCTGGGAGCACAAACATCAGTGCGTACGTATTAACTACGCCAACGATGAAGCCACCCTTAGAAAAGGTTTAGAGGCAATTAAAGCGCTTATTATGTAGCGCTTTAATTAACGTTTTACATCGTATTTTTACGAGGTGGTTAATGCTTAGCGTTAGCCACTGAGTTTTTTATTTAACCTACTGTTTAGTGGCTAACGCCTTAGTTAACAGGGCAAACAGCAAGCCACCTAGCGCACCTGCTAGTAACTGTAAATAAAAGCCCCATCTACGTGCGCCCGCTATAATATGAATATTCATAATCGACTCAATAGCCACTAAAACCACAGCAAAAGCAGTAATACCCGCAGCAATAAATAACGCCATACTGTATTGTTTAACTTTTTTAGTAAGCTTTGCAGTCACTAAAAACGCAATGGCAAGCGCTATGGCAATAATAGCGCCATAGGTAGGTAATAAACCTAACCAATCATCTAGCGTTAAATTGATACGCTCGCTTAAGCTGACGACTACGCCTACATTAACTAATTGATTGACAACGTATTGGCTATGAAACAAGCTAGCAAGAGTAAAGGTAAGTAACCAAGAAACTAAAAATATAGGGAGTACACGTGTTAAAAATGGCATGGTTATCTCAACTTAAAATAAAGCTTTTTCCTTACAGTAGCAAAGGCTTGCAATGTAAACAACGACTCTCTCAGTTCGCACTATGTTTATATGTAGGGCTTTTTGCATCAACGGCCAGTGCATCTACATTACCTAAAGAGCAGTACAGTACTCACACACTCGCTACCAAATTAAATTCGCCGTGGAGCATGGTTAAACTTCCAAACGGGACATGGCTAATCACAGAGCGCGACGGACACATTGTTATTGTAAAAAACAATCAGCAAACTAGAGTAAATTTAAACCTTGAAGGCTTATACGTTGCAGGCCAAGGCGGCTTACTTGATATAGTGCTGTCGCCTAATTTTAACACCACCAAAGAAGTCATATTTACTTATGCTCAAGGTGATGCAAGCGAAAACAGGCTTGTTGTTGCCAAAGCCACCTTTAATGGCACTGACTTTTCAAAGCCTAACGTTATTTATAAAGTAACGACTGATAAAAACACCCCACAGCACTACGCTGGCCGCGCCCTTATTTTACCCGACAACACCCTACTGTTTTCAACCGGTGATGGCTTTGATTTTAGAGAGCAAGCACAAGTGATAACCAGCCAACTGGGCAAACTATTACGTATAAACCTGGATGGCACTATCCCAAAAGATAACCCGTTTATTAATCACAAAAACCCCCATGCACACGCTGTTTACTCGCTCGGTCACCGTAACCCACAGGGCTTAGTATATGATTACGATACCGATCAAATTGTCAGCCACGAGCACGGCCCCGCCGGTGGCGATGAGCTAAATTACTTAACGCCAGCTACCAACTACGGCTGGCCGGTGATCACCTATGGCAAAGATTACTCGCAAGCGCATATTTCGCCCTTTACGGAATATAAAGGTATGCAAAAGCCAAGCGTAGATTGGACGCCATCAATCGCCCCGTCAGGCATGGCGTATTACGGCACTAAACACACTGCATTCCCTTCACTTGCACAACATGTACTCATCACCACACTCGTTGATAAAAAGCTCTACAGCGTTAATTTGGCAAATGGTGAATTCACCCAGTCTCACGTATTTCCAGAAGCAACAGGAAGATTAAGAGATGTTTATGTAACCACGCAAGGTCATATAGCGATATTAACCGATGGGAAAAATGCTGAGCTGATGTTGATAAAGCCAAAGTGATACTCACTTAAATGAATGATGATTGTCTCGTAAGATTTATTTTAATGATGTTTAACTTTTAAAATAAATCTTACAAGACTAAACATAGTACCAAGCTAAATTTATACTTAAAGTCAGATCCTTTAGGTAAGCTTTACAAAAGATTTTTATGGTGTGTTTAAATTAACTTTCCTCTCGCAAGCTTTTTGAAAATCATCAGGAGAAATTACGATTTGCCGCGTTGTATTTTTAACCTTCTTTTTTACCTCTTCTCTATTAAAAGCTATGTAACAGCCACTGTCGTCACTTATCTCAATTGAAGATAAATATTTATCCATTATTTTTGATTCACTTGATGACTGCTCATATTGCCAAACATTTACTTCACCTGCTTTTAATGGCATGTCCATTACCTGAGTACCGTACTCAGTTTTAAAGACCAATTTAACCATTAACTCTTCAGCTGTAGAGTTTTTAACACTAGCCCAGTAAATGCTTGAACATGAGCTCAATACAAAAGTTATTAGTAATCCAAAAATTAATACCTTTAATCTTTCCATAGGACCTCAGAACTCCAAATTAATCTTTTTATATCAACTTCAAGCGCTTCACTGCGTGTAATGCGTTGCTTTAGATTAGCCGTATTTTTTGTGTCATTGTAGTACTTCATAAGATCAATCTTTCCTTGATTTGGATAACCTGGAGAAGACGCTTTAACATTTTGAAGGAGAACATTTGTACTACCTTTATGACCCCAAGATAAATTAATACCTCCTACATAAATAAGTATAGAATGGCCAAACTCATGCGCTGAAACCAACTTAAATTCATCATCGATCAATTTTGATTAAAGTTTAACTAGACACCCACTCTTATTTAACAAGCAAAACTGTATTATTAAATTTACTTTTTTTACTCAGCGTTTATCTCTTTTTCTATCGTTATTCATAAAGCACTCATTAAATAAAACATGACCGCTGTTAAACCTAAATTACACGCATAAAAATAACTGCATGTTGCAGTTTCAACTTATCAGCTGAGTAATTAAAGCTTTATGCTAATAGCTTTTCACAATTACTTATATTGGCTCGTCGTTTTCTATTTAAATTTTCGCAGTAACCTATTTGTGAAGTGGGCCTGCCTACTGCACCATTGAAATACGCGTGTAAATCGGGTCGTGAGTTTTAACCAGTTTTCGGGGGAAATATTCACTCTTTCGAGTAAGGGTAAGTGTGTACTTTTAATATACCCTCGCTTATCTTCTCTTATACAACGCCCTGTTAACTCTACAAGTTTAAGGTACGATTTAAGCTCAAACGGTAACCCTTTTGGAATAATTTGACGTGACATGTCTGCAAAGCGAAGTAACTGTTTTGATTGTTTACCCTCTTTTGCGTACGTTAAACGTTTTTGGACGCTGGTATGGTTTGACTCTTCTGGAGTGTTAGCCATTTTAGCTCTAATTGGGTTTAAATCTACATACGCCATACAGGCGGCAAATGCGGCTTCATCAAGGAGTGCTTGAGATTTAAACCGACCTTCCCACAAAGTTGTATGGAACAACTTTGAATGCCTTAGGCGGCCCGAAGGGTGAGCGCCATGGATGGCAGCGAATAAAATCGACCTGTGCAGTTATCTTCTTTATTTGCTCTACGCGCTATATTTTCATTCAATAAGCGCATAAACCAGCTAATGCTTGATAGGCGCTCTCGATATTCTTTTACTGTTTGATTAAAAAAAATAAGCTCTGCTTTACCTAGCTTTTCGCCCTGTATGTACTTTTGCGTAAGTACGGTGCCTTTGCACAGCTTGTGCCACCGAATAACAATCGCTTTATTATTAAGCCTATTCGCTTTTTTATTATCAACATATAACACTAAGTGCGTATGATTGCTCATGACTGCATAAGCACAGACGTCAATACAAAATATCTTGGCTAATTCAAGCAACTTATCTTCAACCCACCCTCGTCGATGCTCGTAAGATTGACCTGTAATGTGGTCTTCGCCACACAGAAAAGCACGTCGAACACAGCGCGAGATACAGTGGTAATATTTTGTATCAACCAAACTTACTTGTCGCTTTCTTGCAATTGCCATAAGACACCCTGCTTATTTTTTATACTGACAAAAGCCTAGTACTACGCTTGCTAAACTGCAAAATTAAGATGGGTGTCTAGTTTATTTATAGGTGTCTAGTTTATTTATAGTTGCTAAGAAACCACTATGAGTTCTTAAGTCTATATTTTCTGAGAATTCCAAGGGGGTCTTCAATCTTGCAGCTTTCTCATTTAATGCAGTAGTGTTGGGCACGTCGCTCAACGTTAAGATGACATAAAGTGTCATTGACATATATAGTTCCTTCTAGCCTTCATTTAGGCATACCAACGCTCAGCTAAACGGCGCGAGCTTGCGAGCGTCCGGCAGGCGAAGCCTGCGTATTTGAGCTGCTTGTTACATGTTGGCGCCATTAATAATCTCCCAAACTCCGTCCATGATTATCCCAGATGCATTGTCGGGGTGCATGTCTTGCTCTCCAATCGATTTAGCGCAAGATTTTCTGATTGGGGAGTTTTCCGACCACAAGCCATAGCTATTTCTTATCCCCATGCCCCAGGACATATGAAACATAATCAAATCTTCCTTTTTCGTTTCCTTGAGAGTCTTGATGCTATCGTCATCGAGGCTTTCAGCCACTTTCTTAATTGCGCCTTCACAGGTTTGTGGGATCTCAGAATTATTAATGGCTTCCACTTCTTTGGTTGGCTTCGAAGCACAGCCAACAAGGATAAATATTAGTAACGATGCAACTAAAAATTTCATCAGTTCCCCTAAGACATGTAGACATAATGACTCCCACACGGTGTTAGCCTCCGCTTTTCGTGGGTTAGCTTAATTCAAAGCCAGAGCCATAATTAGTTTGTCAAATAACTAAATAGCAGAGGCTAACATGAACAAACATAGCATACTTTTTATCGGACTTGATACACATAAAGAATTCAATGAAGTCGCCTATATTGAAGAACATAGAGGCGCGCAACCCGTTCATCTTGGCCGAATTTCTTCTTCCAAAGTGGCCGTTCAAAAGCTTGTTCGTCAGTTTGAATCCAAATACCCTGGCGCAACGCTACACTTTGTCTATGAAGCAGGCCCTTGTGGTTATTGGATTTACCGATTAATTACCAGCCTTGGCCATTGCTGTTATGTGGTTGCACCCTCTCTTATTCCTAAAAAGCCAGGTGAGAAGATTAAAACCGATAAACGTGATGCCCTTAAGCTTGCTAAATTACTTAAGTCTGAAGATTTAACACCTATTTATGTCCCCGAGCCTGAAGATGAAGCTGTACGCGATTTATCTCGTGCACGCGAAGTAGCCATGAAGGATTTAAAAGATGCTAAATATCAGTTAAAAGCGTTGCTGCTTCGCAATAATATTAATTATAAAGGCACCGCAAATTGGTCACAAAAACATTTACGTTGGCTCACTGAGCTTGTGTTGCCACATCCCGCGCAGCACATCGTCTTACAAGAGTTTTTACACACAATTACTGAACGAATAAGCCGACTTGAGCGGCTAGACAATGAGCTAACACATCACGTCCATCAATGGCGCTATTATCCTGAAGTAAAAGCAATACAAGCTATGCGTGGTGTTCGTTTGTTAGTCGCCACCGGCGTTGTTGCTGAGCTTGGCGATTTATCGCGCTTCGACCACCCCCGCAAATTAATGAGTTATCTTGGTCTTGTACCTAGTGAACACTCGAGTGGTGGCAAACGCCATATTGGCGCCATCACAAAATGCGGGAACGGCCGAGCAAGACGCCTTCTTGTTGAAGGTGCACACACTTATCGATATGCAGCAAATATATCAACAGATATGCAAAAACGACAAGAAGGTTTACCAAAGGACATTATTGATATTGCGTGGAAAGCACAACTTAGGCTCTGCAAGCGCTATAAAAAAATGATAGCCAAAGGGAAACATTACAACCTGGTTGTCACCGCCATTGCTCGAGAAATGATTGCATACATATGGGC
This sequence comes from Pseudoalteromonas sp. P1-13-1a, assembly GCF_001401875.1. Classification (NCBI taxonomy): domain Bacteria; kingdom Pseudomonadati; phylum Pseudomonadota; class Gammaproteobacteria; order Alteromonadales; family Pseudoalteromonadaceae; genus Pseudoalteromonas; species Pseudoalteromonas sp. P1-13-1a. The sequence goes on from NZ_LKDV01000004.1 coordinate 27,750, forward strand.
AATTGCAAAAGAAGTGGTGCTAACGCCAGTAAATACAAAACTTAGATTGGCAAGAGTACCTGCATGATAAACGAATTAGAGTTAATGCATAGGATCAAGCATCGGGTGTGGCACAACCACCGACGGCGTTAGGATGGCAATGCAGTTAACGCTGCATTGAACCACGAACATAGACTGAAGACAGGTGCCATCGGTGACCGCCACAGGACGCAATAAGTAAGGTCTACTCTGTTACTAGAGATAGTAATAACCAACGAATATCAGCAAGATAACCGACGACATTACTTGCTTCATCCTATGTATTAACTCGCTCTAATTCGAGCTGAAGTAATTATGGCTTAAAAAGTTAAGCAAGGATCAGTGTGTTTAACTTGACAATGGGAGTCATACCAACGCCCGATTAACGGGTAAAAAATTGTGGGCTAAAATTGAGCGAAGCGAATAGCCCGCAAGTTTTTTATCCCTGTTTAATTGCTTGTTATGCGTTGACACACCACCTCCAAAGCGCTTGCGCCTGCACTAGCTAGCTAAACTTTTATTTAAAAAAAACAGTCACCAAACCAAAAATTGCAAAGAAACGTTCGACTGGTGAATGATGATTCTGGTCACAGCTTAAATTGAAAAAAGAAAAGCCAAGACCAACTTAAAATTTGATTACGCCACTGTACCTAAAAGCTGATTTGATGGAAAGACTTGAAGTAAAAACCGTTTTAAAGACAGCAATTTAAAGTGACGCATAACAACTTTGTATCCGACATTTGTCGCTTTATAAACCGACAAATGTCCAAATATTACGAAGCATCTAATGTAACCAGCGAATAAGCACATGTAAACAATTAGTTAGCTCTTATATAAATTTACTTGATGTAGAAAAACACCAAAATGGTAGAGATCAGTAATATCGGACAAAAGAGTAATACACTAATAAACAACAAAACTTAAACTTTTCTTTCGCCTTGAACCTTTTACCTTTAACTTTTTACCCACAAAAAAGCCGCTGTTCGTTAAAACAGCGGCTTTTCTACTTAAAGCTGATAGCTAAAAACTGACAGCTTGTATTTTAAGCTTTACCAATCACTTCAAGCCCACCCATGTATGGGCGTAATACTTCTGGTACTACTACTGAACCATCGGCTTGTTGGTAGTTTTCTAGTATGGCGACTAGTGTGCGACCAACCGCTAAACCTGAACCGTTTAGTGTATGGAGTAACTCTGGTTTTTTAGCACCTTCACGGCGAAAACGTGCTTGCATACGGCGCGCTTGGAAATCGACCATGTTTGAACAAGACGAAATTTCGCGGTAGGTATCTTGCGCCGGTAACCATACTTCTAAGTCGTATGTTTTGGCTGCGCCAAAGCCCATGTCGCCCATACATAAAATGACTTTACGGTATGGTAGTTCTAGTGCTTGTAAAATTTGCTCTGCGTGGCCGGTTAGCTCTTCAAGCGCTTGCATTGAATCTTCTGGTTTTACTAGTTGTACTAGCTCAACTTTATCAAACTGGTGCTGGCGAATTAAGCCCCGTGTATCGCGACCGTAGCTGCCCGCTTCACTTCTAAAACACGGTGTGTGCGCAGTTAAGCGAATCGGTAAATCGCTTTCTTCGTAAATTTCGTCGCGTGCGCTATTAGTAAGCGGTACTTCTGCTGTTGGGATTAAGCTAAAGCCAGCTTGTTGTTCGCCGTCGTCGTTTACTAGGCCTAATGTATGGAATAAGTCGCCTGCAAACTTAGGTAATTGGCTTGTGCCGTATAGGCTTGCGCTATTTACTAAGTACGGTACATACATTTCTGTATAGCCGTTTTTATCTGTGTGGGTGTCTAGCATGTATTGCGTAAGTGCACGGTGCATACGCGCTACTTGGCCACGCATTACTGTAAAACGTGCGCCACTAATTTTAACGCCCATTTCAAAGTCTAGGCCGTTTAGGTCTTGGCCTACGTCTACGTGATCTTTTACTTCAAAGTCGTACTTTTTAGGCGTGCCCCAAGTAAGTATTTCAACGTTGTCGTCTTCATCAGCGCCCTCTGGTACTGATTCGTCTGGCAAGTTTGGAATTGCTAAAGCAATGTCGTTAATAGCGTTGAGTACTTCGTCTTGCGCTTTTTTAGTTGCGTCTAATTCGCTGCCTAAATTTGCCACTGCATCTAGTAGTGGTTGTGCGTCTTCACCTTTTGCTTTTGCTTGGCCAATGGCTTTAGCACTGGCGTTACGTTGACTTTGAAGCTCTTGCGTTTTTACTTGTAATGTTTTGCGTTGTTCTTCAAGTTCTGTCACTTTTGCAACATCAAGCTCGTAGCCACGAGCCGCTAAGCGTGCTGCAGTTTGCTCAACGTCTTGTCGTAAATATTTAGAATCTAACATGTTAGTTTTTTAACCTTTTTGCATTACCAGCTGAAGGCCCAGCCAAGCCATAAAAATACAGATCATCACATTTAAGATGATATTGAGGGCCATTTTAATAAAGTGACCTTGTTGTAATAACAACAACGAGTCCATTGAGAATGTTGAAAAGGTGGTTAACGCACCTAAAAAGCCAATACCAATAAGGGTTTTAGCGGGGCTTGTGGCGATAATTTCTTTCTCTATCAAACCGTACAAAATGCCCATTAACAATGAACCCAGAATATTAACCGTCAACGTGCCAAAAGGGAATCCCCTACCAAGGAGTTTTAGCATGGTTTCGCTAATAAAAAATCGTAAACAGGCTCCTGAGGCGCCGCCAAGGGCGATCATCATATAAAGTTTAATCATTTTCGTATCGTTTAAGTGGGCTTTGCGCGTCGCGATCTTTTAGGTAATCAAGCTTTTGCTTAATTTTTTGCTCAAGGCCGCGATCGCTCGGTGTATAATACTGTTTGTCTTGAATTTCTGGCGGTAAGTACTTTTCACCTGCAGCAAAAGCGCCCTCTTCGTTGTGTGCGTAGCGATACTCAGCGCCATAGCCTAAGTCTTTCATTAGGTTGGTGGGCGCGTTTCGTAAATGCTCAGGCACTGGGTAACTTGGCTCATTTTTGGCATCTGCCTTTGCTTGGTTAAACGCCATATAAACGGCATTACTTTTAGGTGCGCTGGCTAAATATAAGGTAGCTTGTGCAATGGCGCGCTCGCCCTCACTTGGGCCCACACGCTGAAATATATCCCATGCGTTTAACGCCACTTCCATTGCGCGAGGGTCGGCGTTCCCTATGTCTTCTGTGGCAATGGCAAGTAAACGCCGTGCTACATAAAGTGGGTCGCCGCCGCCGGCTAAAATACGGCAATACCAATACAGCGCACCATCGGGGGAGCTACCTCGTACTGATTTATGAAAAGCCGATATTAAATCGTAAAATTCATCGCCGCCTTTATCGTATTTAGCTAAATGGGTTGGCAGTACTTGGCTTAATACGTGCTCATCTACGTTGTATGTGCCGTTTTGCTCACTCGTTAAATCAACCGCTTGCTCAAGTAAGTTTAATACTTTACGGGCATCGCCGCCGCTTGCTTGGCAAAGCGCCTGTTTGGCGTTATCGGCAATAACAATGTTTTTTTGGTTTAGTTGCTCATCTTGCTTAAGTGCGCGCTCTATCACAGTGTATAAGTCGCTTTCCTGCAAGGATTTTAAAACATACACGCGTGCGCGCGACAAAATAGCGTTGTTAAGTGCAAATGAGGGGTTTTCGGTTGTTGCGCCTACAAATATAAAGGTACCATCTTCTATGTGAGGTAAAAATGCATCTTGCTGCGATTTATTAAAACGGTGTACTTCGTCAACAAACATTAAGGTGCGTTGCCCGCGGCTTTGTAGGTTATCGTGGGCTTGCGTTACGCTGTCGCGAATATCTTTTACGCCTGCGGTCACAGCCGACATTTGTATAAGTTCGGCATCGGCGTGGTTTGCAATAATTTGCGCAAGGGTGGTTTTACCTACTCCAGGCGGCCCCCACAAAATTAAGCTGTGGCAACGTCCTGCAACAATGGCTTGGTGCAAGGGTTTATCGTCACTAAGTAAATGTTGCTGACCTATGTATTCGTCAAGCGTTGTTGGGCGCATTCGCGCCGCAAGCGGGCGTACATCTGGCCCAAAATTAAAGCCTAAATTATTCACCGTTACTCTGATCGTCTATTTCTACACCCTCTGGCGGGGTAAATTCAAAGGTGCTTGTATCAAGCGCGGTATTTACTTGTGCATCGCTAAAACTAAATGATGAAAGCTGACCAGAGTTATCTGTCACTACTAATTTAGCAAGGCCTTGCTCGTTACCTGCAAAGGTAATATCAAGTTGCTCTACTTGGCTCTCTACGCCTTTATTTGGTGTTACACTAAAGCCAGAGTCTGTGGCTTGAACACTGTATTTTTCCCATTGTGCAGCATCTTTTGAGGTAAGCAATACAAACGGCGTTGAATCTATAAGGCTATGGGTATCCATAATAGTTACTTGCTCAGCAAAGCTGTCGAAGTAATAGGTTTTATCACCATTTGATACAAATAAGGTATCGTCTGGGTTTGTTTGCTGCCAGCGGATCATCATAGGCTGTTTAAGGGCTATGGTGCCCTCGCCTTGCATAACTGCTTGGCCTTGCGAATCGGTTACGTTTTGTGAAAACTGCGCTTTAAAACTTTTAAGTGTGGCGAGTTTGTCTTGCAGTGCTTGGCTGTCGTCAGCAAAGCTAGGCGTGGCAACTAAGCTACCAAGCACTAATAATAAACTGTTTAATTTTTTCATTAATTTGCTCCATTAGGTACTAATACATCGCGAGCGCCGTTATGGCCTGGGGAACTCACGATACCCGATGTTTCCATTTGCTCTACTAGTCGTGCTGCGCGGTTATAGCCAACACGTAATTTACGTTGTACAGACGATACTGATACTTTGCCAGTTTCGATTACAAACGCTACGGCTTCGTCGTAAAGCGGATCTGACTCGTCATCTGCGTTTTCACTGGTTTCACCTGGTAATAAAACATCTTCTGTTGCATCACCATTTAAAATTTCATCAATGTAATTAGGTTTACCACGTGCTTTCCAATCGTTAACTACCGCATGTACTTCATGGTCGTCAACAAATGCGCCATGCACACGCTCTGGTACGCTTGTGCCTGGCGGTAAATAAAGCATGTCACCCATACCTAATAGGTTTTCAGCGCCTTGCTGGTCCAAAATAGTACGCGAGTCTATTTTGCTCGACACTTGAAACGCCATACGCGTAGGTATATTGGCTTTAATTAAGCCGGTAATTACATCTACCGATGGGCGCTGTGTTGCCAGTACTAAATGTATGCCTGCTGCACGTGCTTTTTGCGCAATACGGGCAATTAGCTCTTCAACTTTTTTACCTACAATCATCATCATGTCGGCAAATTCGTCAATAACCACCACTATGCTTGGTAGTTTGTCTAGCTCATCGGGGCCTTCTTTCATGCCGTCGGTGTCTTTAAATAATGGGTCAAGAATTGGGTAACCCGCCTCTTTGGCTTCCATCACTTTTTGGTTGTAACCTTTTAAGTTACGCACGCCCAGCGCCGACATTAACTTATAACGGCGCTCCATTTCACCGACACACCAACGCAGCGCGTTAGCGGCTTCTTTCATGTCGGTAACAACTTCACACAATAGGTGCGGAATACCTTCATAAACCGAAAGCTCAAGCATTTTCGGGTCAATCATGATCATACGAACATCATCTGGGCCCGATTTGTACAGTAAGCTTAATATCATTACATTAACGCCCACTGACTTACCTGAACCTGTGGTACCGGCTACCAGTAAATGGGGCATTTTACCTAAATCGGCACACACAGGTTGCCCTGCAATATCTTTACCTAACACCATGGTTAGAGGCGATGGATTTTGCTCAAATTTAGGGGCGTTAATGACCTCAGATAAACGTACGATTTCGCGGTATTTATTAGGCAGCTCTATCCCTATGTACGTTTTACCAGGTATAACCTCTACAACACGTACACTAATTGCCGATAATGAACGGGCTAAATCTTTTGATAAGCCCGTAATTTTAGACACCTTAATACCCGGTGCTAAATCAAGCTCAAAACGTGTTACAACTGGCCCTGGGTATACCCCTACTACAGTGGCTTGTACGTTAAAGTCGAGTAATTTTGTTTCAACAAGGCGCGATACACTTTCAAGCTCTTCTTGTGATATCGGGTTTTTTGCTTTGTCGGGTCTGTCGAGTAAATCAAGCGATGGTAATGGCCCTGGTGGTGGCTCTTTATCAAGTAACTCTTCAAACTTTTCTTTAGCTGTTGGCGGTGGCTGATACGCAGGTTTTGGCTTAGGCATTGGCCTTGCTGGCGATACCACCGTGGTAACTGGTTTTTCAGGCTCAACAACTTGGCTTTGATCTAGTGCATTTAACGCGGCCGCTGTATCCATAGGCTCATCGTCTATGGCGCTAAAGCCAATTTCTTGGTCGAGTATATCGTCTAGCTCATCAAATGGGCTGTAGTCATCACTAATTTGCGGCTCGCTAAAGGTTGGCTGCTCTTTAGTAATGGCTTTTTGTTTAGCTGGTTTTTTACTTTTTGCAGGCGCTTGTTCAAATTCTGGTGATTGCTCGTGTATGGTATCGCTTTGCTCATAATTATCAGCGTCATCATTAAATTGGGCATCGGCCTGCACAGGGCTTGCCGCAATGCGCTCTCGTTGCATCCAACCTTGGGCGTAATTAAAAGCATAGCGGTAGCCTCTAACCACTAAATCACCAAGGTAGTCTACAAATTCAACCCATGACACGCCGGTTAATAAAGTAAGCCCAGCAAAAAAGAAGCACAATAATAAAATAGAGGTACCGGTAAAGTTAAATGCTGGCATCATGGCCGATGCAATCACATCGCCCACTACCCCACCGGATGAAAAGTTATAAATATCATCAAAGTTAATGCTGCTAATTGCCGTTGCCGAGGTAATAAATAATGCAAAGCCAATAACACGCAAGGCAAGTGTGGTGTAATCGAGCTGTAAAATACGATGAGGTTGCTTAAACAGTAAATAGCCAAACAGCTGAATAGCGGCCGGCACTAAATAAGCAAGCCAGCCAAATGAAAGTAATAGTATATCGGCCACCCAAGCACCAGCAGTGCCTGTAATATTTTTTACGTTTCTAAATTCACCCGTTTGCGACCACGCGGGGTCTGCAGGATCAAAGCTGATTAAAGCACATAAAATGAATATTGCCGCAAAGGTGCTGATGATCAGCCCTGTTTCTAATAGTCTTTGCACACCATTTAGGCGCATAACTTCCTATCCCTCTTTATTGTTCTATTGGCACTTGCTTGCAATCAAATACCTTAGCAGGAAATGCAATTTGATGCACTTTATCTTAATATGTATGGCCTGATTATGAACAAGTTTTTATAAATTAGAGTGTGTTTATCTTTTGCGGTTGAATTTACGCAATGTAAGGGCGAATAATTACGCCGTCTTCACCTTTTACTTCTTCCATTACTACATAGGTGCGGCTTTCACTCACATTTGGTAGTTTTAAAAGTATGTCGCCTAGTACACCGCGGTATTCTGACATATCGTTTACACGGGTTTTTAATAAAAAATCAAAATTACCCGATACCAAGTGACACTCTATTATCTCTTCGTGCTGTTTAACCGCCGCACTAAACTCATCAAATACGTCGGGCGATGTTTTGGTAATAGTTACCTCAACATACACCGATAAGCCTTGGCCAAGCTTTGCTGGATCAACCACCGCTTTGTAGCCAAGTATGTAGCCTTCACGTTCTAACTTTTTTACGCGCTCCAGACAGGGCGTGGCGCTTAGGCCAACTCGTCGGGCCAGTTCTACATTAGAAAGGCGTCCATCGTGCTGTAATTCCATTAAAATTTTACGGTCAATTCTATCTAATAACTGATGCATACACCCAACTAGTTTAATATTCTGTTTATTTTTATTATTTAGATAATAACACTGGTTACCCTTTTAAAAAAGGTGAGACACACTGCCATATGATGAATATAATAGTGAAAAATGTTAATCCGTTCTTAATAAGGCAAATTTTATGATTATTGGTGTACCTAAAGAAATTAAAAACCATGAATACCGTGTAGGTATGGTTCCTGCGAGTGTTCGTGAATTAGTAAATCACGGCCACCAAGTGATTGTTGAAACAGATGCAGGTATGGGCATTGGTTTTACTAACGAAGATTACACTCAAGCTGGCGCTGAAATTTTAGCCACTGCAGCTGATGTTTTTGCAAAAGCAGACATGATCGTAAAAGTAAAAGAGCCACAAGCTGTTGAGCGTGCAATGCTACGCGAAGACCAAATTTTATTTACGTACCTTCACCTTGCACCTGATCTTCCGCAAACTGAAGACCTTGTTAAAAGCAAATCGATTTGTATTGCTTACGAAACAGTGACTGATGCACGTGGCGGCTTACCGCTTCTTGCACCAATGAGTGAAGTAGCTGGTCGTATGTCTATTCAGGCCGGTGCACAAGCGCTTGAAAAATCTAACCACGGCCGTGGTATGCTACTTGGTGGCGTACCAGGCGTTGAAGCAGCTAAAGTTGTTGTTATTGGCGGCGGCATGGTGGGTCGTAGTGCGGCGCAAATGGCTGTAGGCATGGGCGCAGACGTTGTTGTACTTGATCGCAACATCGATGTATTACGTTCATTAGACGCGCAATTTGGTAACAAAGTTAAAGCGATTTACTCAACTGCCGATGCACTTGAAAAACACGTACTAGAAGCTGACTTAGTAATTGGTGGCGTACTAATCCCAGGTGCAGCGGCACCTAAACTTGTTACAGCTGAACACATTAAAGCCATGAAGCCAGGCGCTGCAATTGTGGATGTTGCTATTGACCAAGGTGGTTGTATTGCAACGTCTAAAGCGACTACACACGCTGATCCAACATACATTGTTGATGACGTTGTGCACTACTGTGTAGCTAACATGCCAGGTGCAGTACCACGCACTTCTACCTTTGCACTTAATAATGCAACATTACCGTTTATTATTAACCTTGCAAACAAAGGTTACAAAAAGGCACTACTTGATGACGCGCACTTCTTAAAAGGCTTAAACGTAATTAAAGGCCAAGTAACGTATAAAGAAGTAGCAGAAGCGTTCAACATGGAATATGTTGATCCACGTACTGCAGTAGAAAACGCGTAATTTTGCGTTTAGTCGTTAGGTGTTATTGAATAAAATAGTTACCTAACTACAAACAATAAAAAAGCAGCTAATTAGCTGCTTTTTTTGTATCTAAATTTCGACTATATAAAGTAATTTATATAAAACGCTTAATTATAAAATCCACTTTTACGCGTTTAGCTTGACCAAGTAGCTTTTTAACCGGTTGTGGGTAATCTTCTACTGTTTCTAAATCATTTGGACCAGTTAAACGGCGGCAGTGTTTTAAAATTTCCTGCTTTTCGTTATCTATGGCTTGCATAATACTTTGCTGTGGGTCTTCAATTAAAATACCGTTTTCAATATCAAGCCCCCACGCCCGCGGATTAAGATTGTGGCCGCTTAATAAATGGCGTTGTCGGTCTGCGCAAATACCTTTTAAGTGAAACGAGTTACTATCGTGCTTCCATAAGTACACGTTTAAATTGCCGTTATCTATATGGCGCTTTTGCGATTTTACAAATTTATGCAAAATGGTTTCGTATAAATACGGTAATGCACCAATTTTACTAAACGGCTCATTTGGCGGCAGGTAAAAATCGTTCGCCGTTTTATCACCCACGACAATGGTTACCTGCTTACCTTGTTTTAATAATCTACGAAGCGAGCGCATAAGCGGCGCCGGAAAATTAAAATACGGTGTGTAAAGTACAAGCTCTTGCTCTGTGGTATCAAACAAATTTTTAATTAATCGGTTAAGGCTATTATTACGACGCCCTAAACCTAAAAACAAACGCACACCGAGTGGGTCGGTATTGGGCGTAGTTGGGTTTGCATAACTGGCCGACTTTAGCTCGCGCATTAATTGCTTTTGTTCAAATTTAAAGTCTATTAAGCGCTTAAGCGGGCGTGTATCAATACGCGGTACGGCTTGAGAAGCAATAAGCTTAGACTCAATAAAATCAATTACAGAGTCGCACAGCGCTGCTTGATTAACTAAAAAATAACGGTCCAGCCTGTAGCGATCATTATATTGTAAGTACACATTATTTAAGCTAGCACCGCTATACAAAAGCGTGTTATCGACCACAAAGCCTTTTAAATGTAATACACCAAAGAGCTCTTTTGCCTTAACGGGTACACCGTAAACTTGAACGTTTGATTTAAATTTTTCTAAATAGTCACAATATAAACTTGCGTTACCGTCTGATTTTGCTGCCCCAATAAGACCACGTTGAGCACGATGAAAATCAACCAACACTTTTATTTCAAGGTCGGGGTTCGCCAACGACACACGATGCAGCGCTTCGAGTATTTCACGCCCTGCTTCATCATCTTGTAAGTACAGTGCCGTAATGTAGATTCTTTGTTTTGCATTGCTAATTAAGCGTAGCAATTGCGTACGGTACTCTTGTGCGTTGGTTAAGACGTTAACGTCTTTTGAAGTCAACCCAAATGCGGGTTTTTCCTGCCAAAATAACATAGTTGCCTATTCACTAAGGTCACATAATCTATCAGTGACAAATAAAATTAAGTAAAACATATCAAAAAAATACTAACGGGTCATGAATTAACGAAGCTTTGTTGCTCATCTGTTTGTTTTTTAACCTCAACGCAGGCTTTTTTATCATTTACTGCAAGGTCAGTACATAATATTGCACAGCTTTTAATTTTGTCAGAAAAAAATATTCACATAATTTGTTTACTTGTGCCTTGTTTTTCTTAGAATCGAAGCCATTAAGTTCAGTATTAAACGTTTAGGAAAAGATCATGACTGAAGCAAAACACTCTAAGTTACTAATTTTAGGCTCAGGCCCTGCGGGTTACACTGCCGCGGTTTACGCAGCGCGTGCAAATTTAAACCCGGTTTTAATTACTGGTATTCAACAAGGTGGCCAATTAACGACCACAACTGAAGTTGAAAACTGGCCAGGCGATGCGCATGGTTTAACAGGCCCTGCATTAATGGATCGTATGAAAGAGCACGCTGAGCGCTTTGAAACGGAAATTGTGTTTGACCACATTAATAAAGTCGATGTGTCTAAGCGCCCTTTCACGCTTACTGGCGACCAAGGTACTTACACGTGTGATGCATTAATTATTGCCACAGGTGCGTCGGCTAAATACTTAGGCTTAGAGTCTGAAACTAACTTTCAAGGTCGTGGTGTATCTGCATGTGCTACGTGTGATGGTTTTTTCTATAAAGGGCGTAAAGTTGCCGTTGTAGGGGGTGGTAACACAGCAGTAGAAGAAGCGCTTTACTTATCTAACATTGCCGATGAAGTACACGTTATTCACCGTCGAGATAGCTTCCGCAGTGAAAAAATTCTTGCTGATCGCCTTAACGAAAAAGCGCAAAATGGTAACGTAGTAATGCACTACAACCGTACGCTAGACGAAGTACTTGGCGATGACATGGGTGTAACTGGCGTACGCATTAAAGATACACAATCTGATGCTACCGAGGAGCTTGATTTAGCTGGTGTGTTTATTGCTATCGGCCATAAGCCAAACACCGACATGTTTGAAGGCCAACTAGAGATGAAAGACGGCTATTTAGTTGTTGAGTCGGGCCTTAACGGTAACGCTACTCAAACAAGCGTACCTGGCGTATTTGCCGCAGGTGACGTGTCTGATCACATTTACCGTCAAGCAATTACATCTGCAGGTACAGGTTGTATGGCAGCCCTAGATGCTGAACGTTTCTTAGATAATCTGTAATCACGTTAAATATTTTAAAAGAGGCTGATAATTCAGCCTTTTTTTATGCCTAAAATGTAGTTACACTTTTATGATAATTAATAAGTTAAGCCCTCTATGAGAAACCAGCTATACCAACTCAGTGAAACCGATATAGCATTTCCAAATCCCGAATATGCACTCACCTCCCCCGATGGCCTGCTTGCCATAGGCGGCGATTTATCTGTAAAGCGATTAAGTAACGCCTACAAAATGGGTATTTTCCCGTGGTTCAGCGAAGGTGAACCCATTATGTGGTGGTCACCAAGTGAGCGTGGCATTGTAGAGCTAAATGACTTTCATATAAGTAAAAGCTTGCGTAAACATTTAAAAAAGCACCCTGTCAAAGTAACTGTTAACAATGCCTTTGCTGAGGTGATAGAAGCGTGCTGTGAGCAACGAATAGACACCGAAGGCACGTGGATAACAAACGAGATGTTAAGCGCTTATATTGCTGCACATGACGCTAATATTGCGCATAGTGTTGAGGTATGGCAAAACGGCGAACTTGCCGGTGGGCTTTATGGCATTATGCAAAATGGCATTTTTTGTGGCGAGTCGATGTTTCATCACCAAACTAATTGCTCAAAACTCGCCATGTGGGCGTTAGTAAATTGGTTAAAACGACATAACGCACATTTTATTGACTGCCAACTAGAAAACCCCTATTTAAGCTCTTTAGGTGCAAAAGTGATCCCTCGCTCAGAATTTTTGACTAGACTTAAATTAGCAGATTCTTACAGCCTCAACCCGATGATGTGGCAGCCACAGGAGTTAATAGCAATTTATGAGTGAACACATACCTTCTCGCGTAGGCCTTAGCCAAGAGTTTGCTTGTAGCTATTTACCTGACAGGCAAGAACAATTATTGGTAATACTTGACCCTACCTGTTACAGCACGCAAAAATTTGAGATGCTTTTATCGCTCGGCTTTAGGCGTAGCGGTAACCAAATTTACCGACCTCATTGCCCGTCGTGTAGTGCCTGTAATTCTGTACGCGTGTTAGCTCAAGAGTTTGACCCGTCAAAATCCCAAAAACGAAAACTCAATAAAGTAAAAGCACACTTTGAAGTTAAATACACTCAGGCTAAGCGCGAAGAATATTACCCGCTTTATAGTAAATACATTTCATTACGTCACAGCGATGGCACTATGTTCCCCCCTAATATAGAGCAATTTCAAAGTTTTTTATTTTGTAGCTGGCTAGAAATAACGTTTATTGAACTTTGGCACCAAGACATTTTAGTTGCAGTAGCCGTAACCGATTGTATGGATAATGCTGTTTCAGCTATTTATACGTTTTTCGATCCCGACTTTGAGCACTACAGTTTAGGCACTGTGATGATTTTACAGCAGCTCGAATTTGCCAAACAACAAAATAAAGAATTTGTGTATTTGGGCTACCAAATCGATGAATGCACCAAAATGAAATACAAAACTCAGTTTTTACCCGCGCAAAAACACGTTAATGACCAGTGGTTGGCTATTTAATTTGCAAAAATGCCCGCTGCGCCTTTACTTATTGGCGTATTTTGGGCAAAATCTGCAGCGTTTAACTATTAAAGAGGTGTTACGCTAAACATGGCGAAAGAAGACGTAATCGAAATGCAAGGGACTGTCCTTGATACTTTACCAAATACAATGTTCCGAGTTGAGCTAGAAAATGGTCACGTAGTTGTGGCTCATATTTCAGGTAAAATGCGCAAAAACTACATCCGTATTTTAACCGGCGATAAAGTAACGGTAGAAATGACGCCTTACGATTTATCGAAAGGACGTATCGTATTCCGTGCTCGCTAAGTGCGTAAACGAGATTTAGTTTTTGGCTAGTGTAAACTAGCTTAAAGCGTTTATTAAATGTAATTGATGGTGCTGACTAGCAATTACATTTAATAAACAAAAAACCCAGCTTTTGCTGGGTTTTTTGTTGCCTATTAAAAAGCACAAAAAAGCCCACGCGTATGGCGCAGGCTAGTTTATATACCCATTCACATAATTAAGTTACTATTTAGCGGATGGTTATTATAAGTAAATACACTGATTTAAGCGGGTGTTAAATTACTTTCATAGTCAAAGTTAATTTTCTTATCTTTAACAGATACTTTAACAGTACCGCCATCAACCAGTTCACCAAAGAGTATTTCGTTAGCCAATGGCTTTTTAAGCTCATCTTGAATAACACGTGCCATAGGACGTGCACCCATTGCTTTATCGTAGCCTTTATCTGCTAACCACTCTCGGGCCTTAGAGGTCAGCTCAAGATTAACTGACTTCTTATCTAATTGAGCTTGCAGCTCAACTACAAATTTATCGACCACTTGCAAGATAACCTCTTTTTCAAGGTGGTTAAACCAAATAATATTATCTAAGCGGTTTCTAAATTCAGGTGAAAATACCTTGTTAATTTCACTCATTGCATCGTGCGTATGATCTTGCTCGGTAAAGCCAATCGACTTGCGTGTTGTTTCTTGCACACCGGCATTGGTTGTCATAACCACCACGACGTTTCTAAAGTCAGCTTTACGACCATTGTTATCAGTTAACGTACCGTGATCCATGACTTGCAGTAGTATATTGTAAATATCTGGATGCGCTTTTTCAATTTCATCCAATAATACAACTGCATGCGGGTTTTTAATAACAGCTTCGGTGAGTAAACCACCTTGTTCAAAACCAACATACCCAGGAGGCGCACCAATTAGACGGCTCACTGCATGGCGCTCAACGTACTCTGACATATCAAAGCGAATAAACTCTACGCCCATACACTTAGCCAGCTGTTTAGTCACCTCTGTTTTACCTACACCTGTAGGTCCAGCAAATAAGAACGAGCCTACTGGCTTGTCTTCGTTTGCAAGCCCCGAGCGAGATAAACGAATCGCAGATGTTAGCGCGTCGATAGACTGATCTTGCCCAAACACTAACATTTTAAGATTACGATCAAGATTTTTAAGCGTTTCTTTATCGGTCGATGACACGCTTTGAGCTGGGATACGCGCCATTTTAGCAATAATCGATTCAATATCTGATACACCAATGGTTTTTTTGCGCTTAGAGCTTGGCTGCAAACGTTGGTTGGCACCGGCTTCATCTATTACATCAATGGCTTTATCAGGTAAGTGACGCTCATTAATGTATTTAGCACTTAGCTCTGCAGCTGCTTTTAGTGCTTTTTGTGTGTAACGAATGCCATGGTGTTCTTCATAACGCTCTTTTAAACCATTTAAAATTTTAGTGGTATCAGCCACACTCGGTTCAAGTACATCAATTTTTTGGAAACGGCGAACTAACGCACGGTCTTTTTCAAAAATATTTTTGTACTCATTGTAAGTGGTTGAGCCCATACAACGTAACTGCCCGCTCGAAAGTAGCGGTTTAAGTAAGTTAGATGCATCCATAACACCACCCGATGCAGCACCTGCACCAATAATAGTGTGTATTTCATCAATAAATAATATTGAGTTAGGTTTAGCTTGTAACTCTTTTAACAGGCTCTTAAAGCGTTTTTCAAAGTCGCCGCGGTATTTAGTGCCAGCAAGCAATGCGCCCATATCAAGCGAGTAAACAACAGCATCGGCAATCACTTCAGGCACTTGCTCGTTAACAATACGATACGCAAGGCCCTCTGCAATGGCTGTTTTACCAACGCCGGCTTCACCAACAAGCAATGGGTTATTCTTTTTACGGCGACATAAAACCTGCACCGTACGCTCTACTTCGCTGTCGCGACCTACTAATGGGTCTATGTTGCCGTCTTTAGCTTGCGCATTTAAGTTAGTGGTAAAGCTATCTAACTTACTTGCTTCTTCGTTTTGAACCTCTTGTACTTCTTCATGAATATCGTCAGTGTCATCACCTAACTCATCATCGGATTTAGAAATACCATGAGAAATAAAATTCACTATATCTAAGCGAGAAATATCACTTTTCTTAAGTAGATAAACTGCTTGGCTTTCCTGTTCAGAAAAAATAGCAACAAGGACGTTTACTCCCGTCACTTCGTTTTTACCTGATGATTGAACATGAAAAACTGCACGCTGAAGCACGCGCTGAAAGCCCAGTGTTGGTTGGGTTTCGCGTTCTTCTTCTAAGTCGGGAATAACCGGTGTGGTTTCGTCTATAAATTCTAATAGCTCGGTTTTTAAACCTGAAATATCCACCCCACAGGCGTTTAACGCTTCGCCTGCTGAAGGATTATCTAAAAGCGCAAGTAAAAGGTGTTCTACCGTCATAAACTCATGGCGGCGTGTACGCGCTTCACGAAACGCGGCGTTTAACGTTAGTTCTAAGTCTTTGTTTAGCATTGGCAACCCCTTACTGAGATAATTATTTTATACCACAACAATGAGATGATTGATCACCTAATTGGTATTTATTCCTGCTCACAACTACAAAGCAGTGGATGCTCGTTATCCCGTGCATAACGGTTAACTTGTTCCGCTTTGGTATGGGCTACATCGGCGCTAAATACACCGCATATCCCCTTCCCTTTTTCGTGAACTTGTAGCATCACATCAGTTGCTCTATCGCTATCCATATTGAAAAACGTCATCAGGACTTCTATTACAAAGTCCATTGGCGTGTAGTCGTCGTTATTTAAAACAACTTTGTATTTTCGCGGTGGTTGCAGCTTTTGCTTTTCACTATCGCGAACTGTGTCTATGACACCTGAATCTTTCATACCACTCATAATTAAATATAGTCTTGTCTTTAGAACTCAAGCAAACTTGAATAAAAAATAAATTAAATGTTAAAAAAATAACACAAAACACTTGACTGACTGGCCAAATAAACTACAGTCAGAAGTAGATTGATTAATCCTTAGTCAGTCTAGCAAATTATACGGTTTAGAATAACTAAATTAGTCAACTTATAGAAGGATGTAGAAGTATGGCTTGTGGTAAAGTCAAATGGTTCAACAACGCCAAAGGTTTTGGTTTCATCGTAGAAGACGGCTGCGAGAATGATATTTTCGCTCATTACTCAACGATTGTAATGGACGGTTATAAGACACTTAAAGCTGGTCAAGATGTAACATTCGAGCTAGAACAAGGCCCTAAGGGCTTACACGCTAAAAACATAGCCCCTAACGGCGACATTTTAGAGTGAACAAAATTTGTTCGACTAAAGCGAGCGACCTAATTTAGATCCTCGCTTAATTTCCCACTTACCATTCAACACTCTCCTTATTACTAAATTGCTCCTATACACACTAAATTCAACCCTTTTCCTTGATTTTATTTTATATACCCCAATGTTATAACAGTTACCTGCTAATTTAGGCTGTACAAAAGCGCAAGCCCTAGCCCTTTTTAAACAAGCTTGTTACACTCTTGTTGCTAAATTACGCGGTTACATTTTAGCTAATGCGTTTACGCTGCTAAATACGTGTACTTTGCAACCTATAAAAATCAGTTAGTCAGGTGTGACTATTCTGCCTTATGGCATATTAAGAGTACCGACACCTAACAAACTGCTTATTAACGCAGTCATGCGCTAATGAGTTTCTTTGCATTGTTGAATACGGCCACTGCGGCCTACTATCTAGGAATGATGATGACATCAAAAATTATCTACACTAAAACGGACGAAGCTCCGGCGCTAGCAACCTACTCGTTGCTACCAATTATCCAAGCCTATACAAATGCGGCAGGTGTTGAAGTTGAAACTCGCGATATCTCATTAGCAGGTCGTGTAATTGCAAACTTCGCTGATTACCTTACTGAAGAGCAACGCATTGGCGATGCGCTTGCAGAACTTGGCGAACTTGCAAAAACACCAGAAGCAAACATCATCAAATTACCAAATATCAGTGCGTCTGTACCGCAATTACGCGCTGTGATTAAAGAGCTTCAAGAAAAAGGTTACGCACTACCAGAATACCCTGCTGAGCCTAAAAATGATGAAGAAGCTAAAATTAAAGCAACTTACGACAAAATTAAAGGCAGCGCTGTAAACCCAGTATTGCGTGAAGGTAACTCAGATCGTCGTGCGCCTGGCTCTGTTAAAGAATATGCACGTAATAACCCGCATTCAATGGGTGCGTGGAGCAAAGATTCACAATCATACGTTGCGAGCATGAGCGAAGGCGATTTCTTTGGTTCTGAGCAATCAGTAACCGTTGATGCAGCAACTGATGTACGTATTGAACACGTAGCGACTAATGGCGAAGTAACTGTACTTAAGCAAAGCACTCCGCTAATCGCTGGCGAAGTAATAGATGCGTCACGCATTAGCGCAGCTAAATTACAAGCGTTTTTAGCAGCAGAAATTGATGCCGCGAAAGAAAAAGGCGTATTATTTTCGCTTCACATGAAAGCGACAATGATGAAAGTATCTGACCCTATTATTTTTGGTCACGCGGTAAAAGTTTTCTACAAAGACGTATTTGCTAAACACGGCGAGCTTTTTGAAGAGCTAGGTGTTGATGTAAATAACGGTTTAGGCGACGTTTATTCTAAAATTCAATCATTAGATGATGCTAAGCGCGAAGAAATTGAAGCAGACATTCAAGCGGTTTATGCTGATCGTCCTGCCATTGCAATGGTTGACTCTGACCGTGGTATTACTAATTTACACGTACCAAGCGATGTGATCATTGATGCATCTATGCCTGCTGCTATTCGTTCAAGCGGTCAAATGTGGAACAACGACGGTAAACTACAAGACACTAGCTTTGTGATCCCAGATCGTAGCTACTCAAGCGTTTACCAAGCGACTATTGATTTTTGTAAAGAAAATGGCGCATTTGATCCTACCACTATGGGTAGCGTTCCAAACGTAGGCTTAATGGCTCAAAAAGCAGAAGAATACGGTTCTCACGATAAAACGTTTGAAGCAAAAGCGGATGGCTCAATCCGTGTTGTTGATGCAAATGGCACTACGCTACTTGAGCACACTGTTGAGCAAGGCGATATTTGGAGAATGTGTCAGGTTAAAGACGCACCAATCCAAGATTGGGTTAAACTTGCGGTAAACCGTGCACGTGCAACGGGCGTACCTGCTGTTTTCTGGTTAGATGAAAATCGTGCTCACGATGCTCAGCTTATTAAAAAGGTAAACAAATACTTACCAGATCACGATACAGATGGCCTAGACATTCAAATTTTAGCGCCGCTTGAAGCAACTTTATTCTCATTAGCGCGTATTAAAGAAGGTAAAGACACTATTTCTGTAACAGGTAACGTATTACGTGACTACCTAACAGATTTATTCCCAATTTTAGAGCTGGGTACTAGTGCTAAAATGCTTTCAATTGTACCTCTTATGAACGGCGGTGGCTTATTTGAAACTGGTGCAGGTGGTTCAGCACCTAAGCATGTTCAACAGTTCGAAAAAGAAAACCACTTACGTTGGGATTCGTTAGGCGAGTTTTTAGCATTAGCGGCTTCGCTTGAGCACCTAAGTGTGAATACAGGCAACAAAAAAGCCCAAGTACTTGCTGACACACTAGATAAAGCAACCGGTACGTTCTTAGCTGAAAACAAGTCGCCTTCACGTAAAGTAAAAGAAATTGATAACCGTGGTTCTCACTTCTTCTTATCTCTATTCTGGGCACAAGAGCTGGCTAAGCAAGACGAAGACAGTGAGCTTAAAGCGCAATTTACACAAATTGCCAACGATTTAGAAACGCAAAAAGAGCAAATCGTAAACGAGCTTAACGATGCGCAAGGTCCTTCAATGGATATTGGTGGTTACTTCCAACCAAATGATGAGGCAGCGTTTAAAGCAATGCGCCCAAGCCCAACCTTTAACGAAATTTTATCTAAATTAGTATAATTTTAGATTAAATTAAAAAACCGCTTACGTAAAAAGTAAGCGGTTTTTTGTGCCTGGCTTTTGTATAAAAAATCCGCTATTTATAAAATAGCGGCCTGTAAACAATTAAAGCTATTTTAATTATTTTGTATAAGCTCGCGGCATAGATGACTCAGTAGTGTAGCGCTCACGTAGTTTATCTTGGCGAGACTGTGTAGATACTTCTTCACCATTAATAATCATTTTACTTACATGACTGCTTAACTCAAACGGGTCATTGCTCCACATCACTACATCAGCGGCTTTTCCAACTTCAATACTGCCAGCATTAATATTAAACACACTTGCTACATTAGATGTAACGGCCTTTAATGCGCCTTGTTGGCTCATGCCATATGAAACAGCATTGCCTGCATCAAAACGAAGTTGGTAAATATTATGACTGGCATCGCCGCCCACGGTTAAAATAACCTTAACCCCTGCTTTTTCTAGCACGGCTGCGTTATCTAAACTGGCATGTAGCGAGTCAAAGCTTGAGGGTAAGCTATCCATAGCACTCATAATTACGGGTACTTGCGCTTTAGCAATCTGCTCTTTAACAACAACCGCATCTTGTGCGCCATTGAGCACTAAATTAATACCAAATTGCGCTTTAACTTTAAGGAGCTCAATAATATCGGCCGCACGAGATACGCCAACTACCATTGGCATATCGCCGCTAAGTACTTTACGCATGACTTTATCTTCAGTGCTAGGCTTGCTGTCGTCGTCTTTTTTAGGCTTTTTAGCTGCTTTTGTTTGGTGCTCTTCAAGCTTATTAATGAGGGTTTGCAATGTAAATGCGCGCGACCCCTTGCTGCGCTCACCCAAATAAACCACTAAAGCAGCTTGCTTTTGTATATCGCTTTGTAAATTTCCGCTTAAATCAACAACACTTGCTAGGCCTGCAAAAATACTATCGCCCCCATGTGGGGTAATAATATCGCGAGTTACACCACCTTTACGTGCATAAGGGATAAGGCTTGAGTGAGCGTTGTAAGCAAGGCTTACGTCAAAATCAATACCTGCTTTTTCTTCGCCAGCATCACGTGAGCCTGCAACCGCGCTGACTTCTACTAAGCCAAGTTGGTTAATACTGGCAATAAACCCTGGCGTAACAATGCGGCCTTGAGCATCGATAACTTGGTCTGCATATACTTGTTGCGGGTTAATAGCGGTAATTTTACCGTTATCCATTATAATACTTGCGTTCTCTAGCACACCTTGCTCAGTAGCGGTATGAAGCGTTGCATTCACAATGGCAAGCGAGCGAGCATCCACTGTAGCTGAGGCTAACAATCCGGCAGCAACCAGAGATAGCGAAAACGAACGTGATAAATTTTTCATTCTGGGCTCCTTATTGTTGGCCTAACATAAAATCACTTTGTGCCTGAAATGCGCTGTCGTTTCTATCGTAAACTTTTGCGCCATCAATAAATACTTGTTCAGCTTTTGCGTAAACGCTAAATGGGTTTTGGTTCCAAATAACAACATCGCCTTGCTTACCTGCTTGAAGCGAACCCGTTTTATCTTCAATACCCAATGATTTAGCCGCGTTAGAAGTGATCCACTTAATTGCGTGCTGCTCCGAAATATCAAAACCATTTTCGTTTGCACGGTACATTACTTTACCCGCTTCTTGGTTTAAGCGCTGAATAGTGGTGTCTGAGTCAGAGTGCACAATAGCGCACGAATTTTTTACCGCATCAACAATAGCTACGTTTTCTTGAACCATGTCGTAGGCTTCCATTTTAAAGCCCCACCAATCTGGCCAAAGTGCAGCACACGAACCATTTTCAGCCAGTAAATCTGCAATTTTATAAGCTTCTACACCGTGATGGAAAGTACCTGCGTGATAGCCAAATTCTTTTGACAGATCGATCATCATTGCCATTTCTTCAGCTTTATAACAATGATTATGAATTAACACTTCACCTTCAATAACCGCTTTTAGTGTATCGTGCTTAATGTCGCGAGCCGGTGCTTGTGGGTTTAAGCCTGCTTCGTAATCAGCGTCGTACTTGTCCCATGCACGTTTGTACTCTTGTGCTTCTGCCCATGCCATTCTGTAGCCGGCCATGTTACCCATACGGGTTGAAGGTAAAGTACCTTGGCGGCCATATACGCGTTTTGGGTTTTCACCACAGGCCATTTTTAAGCCATTAGGTGCATCAGGAAATTTCATTGCTTGCATTGTATGCGCAGGAATGTTTTTGAGTGTTACGCCACGCCCGCCAAATAGGTTAGCTGAACCTGGTAAAATTTGTAGTGAAGTAATACCACCTTCGCGGGCGCGGTTAAAGCCTGGATCTTGAGGCCATACAGAATGCTCTACCCACACCTCGGCAGTATTTGGGCTGGTCATTTCGTTACCATCTTGATGAGACTCAACTGATGGGCTTGGGTAGGCACCTAAGTGAGAGTGTACATCAATAATACCTGGGGTAACCCATTTACCCTGTGCATCAATGATTATATCTGCATTGGCCGATAAGTCTTTACCTACTTGTTGTACTTTACCATCAACAAGTAGTACATCAGCATCATTTAAACGCTCGCCTGTACCGGTAAGTACGGTTGCATTGGTAATTAAAGTGCTTTTACTTGCCAGCGGTGTGTAAGTGCTTGGGTATGGGTTTTTATTAATGGTGATTTTTGCATCTTGCGGGCCGTTTTCTTGGCAACCAACAAGCGCAGCAGCTAAACCAACTGCTAACAATGAGGGTGCAAATTTTTGCATGTTGTTAGGTTCTCCTGTTTTTTTGCTACTTTAGCTAAAGCGGCGTAATAAAGCTAAAAAAACAGGTAAAAAAGCGATTAATTGAGTTAAACGGCTGTCATTATTTTTTTATATAATTGTTATACAACTTTTCTAGCGCGGCTTCGGTAGTAAGGGAAGGATCTTTGTTTATAAAGTGTTTAACCGTGCGTGTCACAAAGTCTGAATTTTGCTTATGTTGCTTAGCAAAATCCTTAATTAAACTATTGCCATCGCTTGCTGTTGTTACTTTATTATGGCGATGACGATACTGGCTAAGCGCCCTGTTAAAATCGCCATTATAATCCTCAACCAGTATTTTATAAAAATCACTTTTTTGAACTTTAAGCACGTTAATACAGTAATTTAATGCCTCTTTAAAGTCGGTAAAAACGGTGCCTTCTACATCAAACTCTTTGGTTTTTTCGCGTACGGTTACACGGGCTTCTTCGGTGGCATATGTAAAGCCTGTAAATGCTAAACGCTCAGATGCCTCTTTACCTAATTTCATACCCGCTTGAATGCTGTGCGCAAATTCATCGCTCATTTCGCTTAATTCGTTTTCTTCCCACATGTTATAAACACGCAGCGCTTTAGCATACTTATTAGAGAGCTTTTTTTTAAGTTTTGTAAAGCGCTCATCTATTGTCATTAGCCTTTCATTATGTAATAAGGCATGGCACTCGTAACATGCTGCAATTGATATAAAATCGGCCTCTTCGCCTAAATCAATAATGCTCTGTAACATGTGCAGGGGCGGGCAATGGTCGCGCTCTGTGGCTTCGCACCCACAATAAAAACATTGGTTAAAATGTTTGTGCTCGCAGGCATACGCTTGCTGGTAATAGCTGGCTAACGTTTTGCTCACTGGTTCTCCTAAAAATTAAGCGCGTAAATATTGGGGGCGATGATAGCAGGCTGAGAAAATATGTCAGTAGCTGTAAAATAATTTTACCTAAGTGTGTCAAAAAACACACTTATTAGGGCTTAAATTCAGTCACCTAGGTTAAATGTGTATTTTTAAACATACCTGCTTACACCTTGTTGCGTTTGGTTAACAGCTTTTTAGTTTAAATCGCTCAATAATAAAGCTGAACCACAAACAATGAGGACTAATTATGAACACGTTAAAAGCGACTTTTTGCACAACTATGGTACTAGGGGCAACTTTATTAATCGCAAAACCAGCATTAGCAACGCAGTTTATCGCGGCTGATTCTTCGCCAGGTACACAGGCTTGTATGGCTGTTGCAGCGAATAAATCGTACAGTTTGCGTAAAGCGTTACGCGATTTAAATATAAGCAAAGCGGTAATGAGCAAAAAACTGCACTGTAATAACTTATCAATGGGCGACTTTGTTAGTTTATATAACCTTGATAAAAGCGCTAATTATTTAAATATTGATACCAGCACGCGCACATCAATTAAAGATTTAGCTAAGTCGAACAACCCAGAAAAAGTCATTATCACAGGGCCAAAATAGTATGGTGTTAACACAAAACTAAGTCTGCTTTGCAAGCAGGCTTAGTTTATTAAATAATGGCCGCAATTAAGCCAAATAAACCGCCAAACACACCGCCCCACACAACTAGCCAACCTAAATGCTCACGTATCATCGTTTGAATAATGTCTTTAACCATTTTAGGGGTGAGTTCATTTAAACGCTCATCAACTAATTTAAGTACCGTAGCATGTAAGCTTTGTGCGCTATTGCCTTGCGACAACGTATCGTTTACTAGCGCTTTAAAATCGTCTGTTTGGCTAATTTGCGCAAGTGATAGCTGCATTTTTTCAATAAACTTTTCTCGCATTGGCTCTATTGCCTCTGTGCCGCCAAACATACCTAGCATGCTACCAAACTGTGATTGCTCTATCACGTGCAGTAGGTTGTCGAACGCAGGGTTTAAATCAACCTTAGTAATAATGCCTTCAAAGTCGATATTAGGTTGTGCTTTGTTAAGTAGATTATTAATTTTTTGCTCTGAGAAAAACTCAGTCAAAATTAAATTACGAATAGCCACTTTAAAACTTTCAAATTTTAGAGCAATAACGCCCGAGCCATATAACAAAGGGACCTTTTCAAATAACATATGAACAGCCAATAAGTTTGTGACAGCACCAGATAGCGCAAATAACCCCACCGATAATACAATGGCCTGGTTAAAAAAGTAGCCTATCACGACACACAAAACCGCAAGCAAATTGGTGATAAAACTTTTGTTCATTGTTACTCCATTAGCATTTTTTATATCGTTAATTTTACAACGATTAGTTTGTTTAATTAATACTTTTTTGCCATAGTTTAAGTATCTGTTTAAAAGGCGAGCAATTGATATGTGGAAAACAGTAAACGAGCACATTAGCCAAGCCATTCATTATGACTTTAAACATACTTACAAACGCCAGCTGCAAAGTACAAATACCGATAAACTCTATCAATTAACTGATGGTAAGCACAATTACCTGGTTAAAATAGCCCTTAAAAACGAGCTAGATCGTCTAGAAAGCGAAGCGATTGGGCTTAAACAGCTTACCCAAAATAGTGTTTTTATGGTGCCTGACTGCATTGTAACAGGTGCTAATATTGAATTTTCGTTTATTGTACTTGAGTGGTTACTACTTGATAAACAGCCCCACACTCATTGGCACGATATGGGTAAGCAACTGGCTATGCTGCATCAAAAGCACGACCAAGCAATGTTTGGATTTGACGAAGATAACTACCTAGCCACAACCGTGCAACCAAACCAATGGCATAAAAAGTGGGATTTATTTTACGCAGAAGAGCGTATAGGCTGGCAACTTCAACTATTAGCCGAGAAAGGTATTGAGCTTGTAGAGCCTGAGCTATTAATTAACTTGGTAAAAGAGCAACTACATAGCCATGTAGTTCAGCCCTCTTTAGTACATGGTGATTTTTGGCGTGGAAATATGGGTTTTATTAAAAATGTACCCACCTTGTTTAACCCAGCATGCTATTACGGTGACCGCGAGGTCGATATCGCAATGAGTGAGCTATTTGCCCCCTTACCAGATGATTTTTATAACGCCTATAACGCGCAATACCCACTAAGCGATAACTATAATAAGCGTAAAGCGATATACCAGCTTTACCCTATTTTAAATCACGCAAATATTTTTGCAGGGCATTACCTTACTCAAGCTAAGCAACATATTGATACGCTGCTATCGCTTTAAATAATAATGCCTCTAAGGCGTAAAGTTACTGTCATAAACGTCGCTTCAGCACTATAGTTAAAAGGATGTAATTAAGGCTCAATACCTTGTTGTTTAGTTCAGTTTTGAGCCATCAAGTTGTTGCTAGTATAACCGCACAACTTAATTAATGCGTATCAACAAGTTAATTCTTACCTTGGTACTATTGGAGTGATTATGAAAGATTTTTTATCACAACGTATCACCTGCCCTCACTGTGGCAACCACATACACCTAGATATCGACGCAAGCATGGGAGATCAAGACTACATTGAAGAATGCAGTGCCTGTTGTAACCCTATTCATTTAAATATGCATATAGACCATGCTCATAAAAAATTAGAGTTACACATAGACAGCGACGATGAGCAAATTTTTTAGCCCTGGTGGCGTAAGTAATTTTCTACCGTGTTAACAATGGTATAAGTTTGTTGATCAACTTCTATATTTAGTTCATCACCCTCTTGTGCGTTACCTAAATTTGTAATGGCCAGCGTTTCGGGGATCAAGTGTAACCAAAACCCCTGCTCGTCAATTTCGCCCACGGTTAAACTTGCGCCATTTATTGCTACAAAGCCTTTGTATAAAACATACTTTTGCCATTTAGACGGTAGGCTTAACTGAATTTTACAGTTGTTTTGCTCTTTGACTATTTGCTTGATTTGGGCAGTACAGTGAATGTGCCCAGATACAATATGGCCACCTAGTTCAGTACCAAAAGTGACTGAACGCTCGTAATTGACTAAACTACCTACTGCAAGCTTGCCTAAATTGGTAAGTAATAATGTTTCATCGATTACATCAAAGTGCACTTGTGCCACTACATCATGGTTACTTAATTCTACTTTAACCACTGTTAGGCAACAGCCATTAATTGCAATACTGGCCCCTAAATCAAGGTGTTTAACGTATTCATCACCTACCGATACAACCAAGCGTAAAACCCCTTCAGTGTGTGTGGTAGATACAACAGTGGCTTGAGTTTGAACGATTCCTGTAAACATAAAATCACTTAAAATTATTACAAAGTGCTAGTTTAACGTATCAACGGGTAAAATCATTCACTACAGTGATTTTTATTTGAAACACAATCGATTACAATTGCGCCCTGTTTTATCAAATAGCTGTTTTTATGACCTTTAGTAGCTGGGAAGCCAAACGTTTAATTACCCTTGCCGTACCTGTATTTTTAGCACAAGTAACACTCGTTTTAATGTCGGTGGTCGACACTATTATGGCAGGCCAAGTAAGCCCCACAGATTTAGCTGCGCTATCGATTGCAACCGGTATATGGAACCCGTTATTACTAGCGCTGCAAGGTATTTTGCTCGCGTTAACTGGGATTATTGCCCAATTTGCAGGTGCTAATGATAAAAAAGGCATTAGCCATTATTTTCAGCAAGCACTGTATTTAACCGCAATTTTAAGCACAATTGGTTTTGGTATCGCCAACCTAGCCGATATTGTTATTTTAAAACTCGATACAACCCCCGCTATTGCAAGCCTTGCGCATGACTATATTCATTTTGTGAAATGGGGCGCCTTTGGTTTTTTAATTTTTACCGTTTATCGCAATATGACCGAAGGCATGGGGATGACAAAACCGGCTTTTTATATCAGCTTGCTGGGCCTTGGCGTTAATATTCCGGCTAACTATATTTTTATAAATGGTTTATTTGGCTTACCAGCTTTAGGCGGTGCGGGGTGTGGCATTGCTACGGCATTGGTACTAACTGTAATGGCTGTTGCACAAGTAACCTATTGCCAGTTTAGTAAAAAAATAGATGCAAAAGCCCTGCTGGCAAATTTTGAAAAGCCCAATATTAAAACCATTGGCATTATTACTAAATTAGGTATACCCATTTCGTTGGCCACCTTTTTTGAAATTACGCTATTTGCGTGCATACCTTTGTTTATTGCACATTTAGGCGCTGTTGCAGTGTCGGGCCATCAAATTGCAGGAAGCGTAACTGCATTATTATTTATGATGCCACTGAGCTTATCTATCGCCATTAGTATTCGTATTGGTAATTTATTTGGTCAAAACCATTTAAGCCAATTAAAAACTGCTATATCGACTAGCTACATATTAGCCATTGCTATAGCGTTATTTTTAGCATTTATAACCTTTATTGGCCGCAATTTAATAAGCCAACTATACACCGACAGCCCTGCTGTTATTGCCTTAGCTAGCTCTATTATGATTTTAGCCTGTATTTATCAAATTCCTGATGCACTGCAAGTCGCTGCCAATGGCATATTAAGGGGTTTAAAGCATACTCAGCCTATATCGTATATCACGTTTATATCGTACTGGTTAATCGGTTTTGCTTTAGGCTACGTATTAGGAAGAACAGATTTAATTGTGCCCGCCATGGGGCCGCACGGTTTTTGGATAGGTATTATTTTTGGTTTAACCGTTGCTGCTGTGTGGCTTATGTTCACCGTTAATAAGCGATTAAAGCAGGCGCCATTTGTATAAAAAAGCCCTTACATTATTATTTAGCAAAACATGGTTAAGCTTTTTATTAGCTGTGTGTTGCGCCGTGCTTGCTGGGTGTTCAAAAGCGCCCAGCACCACGTATCAAACATACACAGAACGCTTAAGTAATACCCTTGAAATCCAGGCCCCAAGCTTAAGTAAGCCTGCTCCAATTAGCCCGCTATTACCCCCAAATACGCTTACTAAAGGCAGCACTATCAGCTTGGTCGAACTTGCCAGTCTAAGCCATTGTAAACTCAGCTTACTTATTAGCGAGCATAATAATCAGCTAGGCAAAACGGCAGGCTATGCCAGTGTTTTAAAGTATCAAATAGAGTTTGTGCAAAATGCGCAGCAGTGCTTAAGCACACTTGAGCCTGACTCAAACATTTACAAAACCCTATTAAATGCAAAAGCGCAAAAAGAGCAAACACTAAACCACTACTTTAATTTAATGCTGTATAACGAATTAGAGCTTAAAAACACGTGGCAAGCTAGCAGCGCAGAGCTTGCTGTGGCGCCGGCTGGGTATAGCGACACCGTAGCGGCCATGCAGAAGCTTGTACAGTTAAAGCGCCACATACTCAATAAACACTATTTAAAAATCAACTCCGCAGACATATTTAACGCGTTAGAGCAGCTTAACAAGTACCGTTTTAACCAATTACTTATTTACTCTGCGCGTTTGCAAATAGCATTTAATAATTCAGCAACGCAATTTATTCAGTCGCAATCAATTGATGAGATATGCCCAGCAGGAAAAAATAAAAAAGTAGCGACAATAGTTAGCAACGTCTTCCAAAAGTTTTACCTCAGAAAAATACAGCCTTATCAGGCTAATTTAGCAGGCTACCTTGAAACACTATTACCTCTGTATAGCCAACTTTGGCTTGACGAACCCATAACAAATAGCCAAATAAACATTTTGATAGCGCAGAATTCGCAAAATAATCTATTAAACCAGCTTAAAGGCTCAGCCAAAAAACACGTAACCTGGTGGCAAAACTTTTATAAAACGTGTGAAATCAGCCCAATATGAATAAAAAAACGGCAAATAAACCTAAAAGCAACAAACTTGCTTGATTCACCACTCACCACGCTATATATTAGCGGCCGCTGGTAAATTATATTCACCGCATCTTAATTAGGTAATACGACCGTAGCTCAGTTGGTTAGAGCGCTACCTTGACATGGTAGAGGTCGGTGGTTCGAATCCACTCGGTCGTACCAAATTTATTCTTCCCTATGAATAAATATAATTAAGTTATTATTTATACGACTGTAGCTCAGTTGGTTAGAGCGCTACCTTGACATGGTAGAGGTCGGTGGTTCGAATCCACTCAGTCGTACCAAATCAAAGACTTAAGATTAAATTTTAATTCTTTCTTGAATTACCGCATCACCCAAAAAAATTTTTATCTATAAATAAATATAAAAGAGAATTTATTAACGTTTTATTTTAGGCTGTTTTCTGCGTGAGAAATCACCTAAAAATCAAACTAAAAAGTAATTTTGTGCCCAATGTTGTGCACGTGCCCTGAAACTAAATTTACAATTTTATTCACCTTCTTTTTTGACCAACACCCAAACCAAAAGTGGCAATCCCTACCCTATAGAAAAATTAAAAAATAAAGGTCAAAAATAATGACCACAACCTTAGATTATTCATTTTAGGCACCGTGCCAAGCCGATTTTCGTGCCTAAAAGTATTTTCACTTACTAACTCTTAAAATAAATGTTTTTCTAAGTTAAATGAATCTAATCATAAAAACATTTAAAAGCTATAAAAACGACGGTTGAATAATTCTCCCGCCGTGCTGAAAGTATCTAAATAATTTTGATAATATTTAACTTATCAAGTTATTTCCTCTGTTCTCTTTTTGGTGAATTGTAACAGGCCAACCTGGGAACTGGTTACTTGCCTTACTATCAGCTACATCAATTAAAAAGCGATATGCTTCCATTGTGTAGGTGAGGTTTCTAGAGTCAAAGGTAATAAAACCAAAACCACTTCCTTTCTCATGTGCTTTCACATAGCGGTTATTTGATTTTCCAACCTTTGGATTACCAACCGCATAGACATAAATCTTATTACCGAAGGTATCATTGTACTCGCCTGTTTCAGCAAGCCCATGTGCAGGGCGATTTTGATAAGGCATCTTCATAGAATCAGGCTTCCACCACCTTGGCCAACCGGCAGAAATAGCTGGTGTACAAAAAGCCCAATTGCTATCCCTTTGCTGATTTACGCCATATTGCGATAAAGAGCCTAAATGGGTATCACCACAAATATGTAACGCCATAGAGTCACGCATTGCATCAATTGCACGGTTACGTGCAGAGGCAGGCCAGCCACTTGAATCAAAATCATACTTCAAGAAACGATCAGGTAAGGGCTGATGAGTAGAAATAGCTGCAAATACAGTCTGGCTTAATACCGCTTTTAATTTATGTCCACGCCAATCTTTACCCCACTTTATAAGAAAGTTCTCTTGGCGGCTTCCTAACAGGTCTAAGCCAGGAGGATTAAATATTGGATTATAATAAAACGGATCTTCATCTTGCCCTGTTTCTCCTACCGCAACATTAATACGTTCAGGACCACTTTTCCACTGCCTATCGGCAAGTATAGCAAAACCAACACCGCCGTATAACATCGTTCCGTAATACGAACTAATACCATTGGTTGGTGTTGGGTCATAAGGATCTGGGTGATGGTTTAGAGTCGTTCTATGTACCATATTAATCACACGTGCAGAATCAATGTAACCACCTAAAACACTTGCTGAAGGATCTTTCGAAATGTTTTCCATCCTTGCACCACCTTCACCCCACAAATTACCTTGGAGTACATCATGATCATCGGGTAAACAAATTGTCGGCTGATTCCGCATTACCTCTTTGAAAGCCCAACCAAACTGATAAAATTTGCGTAAATAATTTAAAATAGCTAAATTATCTGGGGTACGAATTACACCAAACCCACCATGGGTTTCATAAATTTGGTCACCAGAAAAAAACACCAAATCAGGATTTAGTTTTTCGACATTTTGAGCAACAGGTTGGTACGGAAAGCCATAATCATTTTGGCACGTGAGCGCGGCCATTCGTAATTTTTCACTCGCTGGGTTAGCTTTTATAACTCCTGAATATATATCTGGAGTTTGCGTACCATCAGTGTGTTTTTCACGATATATAACACGAAAAGGCGTATCGCGTGTTTCATCCCAATTGGCTATACGAAAAGTCGCCAACCAGCCATCATGGTCTATGACTTGCGAATCGATAGCGACCCACTGATTATCACGTTGTACTTGCAGTTCTAATTGTTGATTATCCTGCTCACCTATTGGCCCTGTGTATGCACTCAATTTCATCACAAAGCCTTCATTTGTCAATGTATCGCTTAATGAATACATGGTCCAAAGTATTGGACCAAACGCCTGTTCATCTATTACTGAAAAAGCTTCACCTTGCATAGTCCAATTACTAAATTTATAACGTGCGCCCAATTTATCTTCAGGTGCATTTTCATATGTAACGGATGGAATCGAGAAATTACTAACCAAAGCCACATTACCCAATAATTCAGAGGCAGCAGTCAAATGAGTGAGAGTACCTATAATTTTTCCAGACAAGGTCAAGCTAGCTGTTAACTTTAAAGCCATGGCACCTGATTGCGGAGCCCCTGTCAGTGTTAAAGTAATATCTTGATTCCCTACAGGAACCATTAAAGGAACTGTGTTATTCCCTAACACCAAATTATTATTTTTAATGCCTAGGTCGTACCCCTGTTGAACAAAACAATTACTACGGTATTCATTGAGTTCACTTTTCGCACCAAGACGAATCCCTGCACCACCATCGTTACTGTTTTGCTCTAAACGAGATACTTGCACAGACATTGTAAAAGGTTGATCAAGATGCGCTATTTGGTGGGTAAGCGAATGAACACTACGATTACCACCTCTATTAATACATTCAGCAGACCCGTTAACAACTCGCCAATCCTCCATTGGATTAGCCCAATATTGTTTACCGAGCCAAACTCTATCATGCGTTTTGTGCCAATTATCGCGATGAGACTTCGTACCTCGGGTAACTGTTGAAGTCATAGCACCTAAATGACTAGTACAACCAGAAATTCCTGTAGCAGCAACACCAGCTGCTAGCATTTTGAGGACTGAACGACGAGATATATTTTTATTCATAATTTTAATCTCACTTATTGAATATTGTTAACAGTAAACAACAATATATCTTTTCTAAATAAATATCAGCATTTGTTTTGAAAAAAGTTTAAGAAATTTTATCTACTCGTTCAAATTAAAGAAGAACTAGTTAGCTTTAATCTAGTTGCCAAAAAATAAATTATTGATTTATAGGTATAACCTCCCACTGCGTAGATAAGCGATCCCTATTAGCAGCGTTAGGTGTATCATAAGATCTCGACCGATAATATGATCAAATATCTTCCATCAAGCCTCAATATTTAGAGAAATCTAAATACTTATAACAGTTATAAAAAGGTTGCTATGTAATAACAAAAAACTGTAACCTGAACACATTGTCAACAATTAACACGATTTACTATTCATTATGGCATTTCTAAATAACTATAAAATAAATACACGAATCTTAGCTATAGCGCTTATTGCCTCATTAAAAAAAGGCCTATGTCAGATTATAATCTGCGCATCTATTAAGCCCAGCAGCAAGCTGGTAAGTCAGCTTGGTCAATACTTTCGCGCAGCCTTTAGCAAGCACCACTCGAAGTAACCAACAATGTCGATAACTTATCTGACATTGTTGAAAACTTAGAAAGCTATATTAATGAGTTCACTTTGGTTAAGCCCAAAGCCAACACCTTATAAGGACCTTTTTCTATGAGTAATACACTATTTAAACTAAGTACTATCTCTATTGCGCTTTCTATTACAGCCTGCAGTACTCAAAATACAAGTACGCAAGCCCAACCTAAAATTAAGTTCGAGGATGTCTCTGTCGAAGTGGGTTTAACAACTGATAAAAACTGGAAATACGGTGGTCCTACTATTTCAGATCTAGATAATGATGGACATTATGATTTATTATTGACGAATCATGACTCAACTCCCATACGTTTATTTTTGGCTAATGGTGATAATACATATACATTACAGCCTGATATTTATCCTCGAGTTGACCTACATGGTATGGCCAGTGGTGATTACGATAACGATGGTGACAACGATATTTTAATTGCGTTAGGTGGTGGCAATGGTCAAACACCACAGCCTCAAAGGCTTCTTCGTAATGATAATGGCAAATTTACAGATGTTACTGTCGAATCAGGGTTATCAAAAATGGGGGCTCGAGGTCGCTCAGTGCGCTGGATTGATTTAGATAACGATGGCGACCTTGATTTTATGCAAGTCAATGCTGCCAAGCAGGTGAACGAAGACACACCTCGAAATATATTGTTCGAAAACCAGGGTAATGGACAATTTATTTATCACCCTTCACAAGAATTTGAAAACTTACACGCTGAGAGGGTGTTATTAAGCGATTATAATAACGATGGCATTCTAGATATATTTGGCTTCAACGGCCACAGTGAGTTAATTATTTACAAAGGTAATAACGATTTCACCTTTGCCAATGTAACTGAAGATGTATTAGCCGATAACTCAAAAAACTACTTTGGTACGCTAGCAATGGCACAAGCCGACATTGATAACGATGGTGATATGGATTATTACCTTGCTCACGGCAAGTCACACTATGCTATTGCTAACAATAGTATCTCATTTAATGACCACTCTAAACGGTTAGATATTCGTGATGAAGGTAATAAAAGTCACGACGGCATTACATTGATTGCAGAAGAGAATATAATTCTTAGCGATTTTTATCATTTCCCACGCGCTAAATTACTCAATCATATGCCTGTTTATCTAGGTGCAAACAAAGAGCTGATCGAAACCCCCGATAATAATGTCCAAATCACACAAAACCGTGCCCAAGGCTTTCCTGTAAAGATTGATAAAACAGGTTGGTATATTGGTTATATAGGTAATGGCCAGTGGCGTGTTGAGTGGATGCTTGCAGATAATCTTGCTTGGGATGTACGCGCCTCATTTAAAAACATTATCTCTTATAAAAGCAACTGGGAGCCACAAAACTTAGCCTTACCAGATGCACTGTTACGTAATGACAATGGCAAACTTGTAGATATTTCAGCGCAGCTTCCAGTCGCTACCAATTCGAATAACTGGGGTGTGGTACCTGGAGATTTTAACAACGATACCAAAATGGATTTTATGGTGTATAGGTTTGGTGAATTAAAAGAGCGCATTGCCGATGTGTTACTCCTTAACCAAGGTGACTATTCATTTACGCCTGAGCTTACTCATAATGCGACTAGCGAATTAGGCCAGGACTCGCACGGAGATATGGGTGCTGCTTTTGACTATAATCAAGATGGTAAGCTCGATTTGCTCAGTGGTGATGATGACAATGGTAAATGGCATTTATATGAAAATAATAGCTTATTAGCTGATAGTCATTACTTATTGGTGCGAGTCGGCTACTCAAGGTCTGGGATTGATCCACTCGGAGCAAAAATTCAACTAACAACTGACTCAGCATCGCAACTCCAAGTTATAGGCTCACACAGCGCATCGCACTCTCAAAGTTTACTCAATATAGCTCATTTTGGTTTAGCTAAAGCTAAAAAAGTGACTTCAGTGATCGTAACTTGGCGCGATGGTAGCCAACAAAGAGTAGATAACATTAACGCAGATATACTAATTAAAGTTGGTCAATTTTAGGACGTGTTTATTTTAGTCACTGTATATCAATAAAAGGCCTGTAAATACCTAAGTATTTACAGGCCTTTTCACTCGTTCATTGTTTCTCATATCACTCCTTTCATTTAATGTTTATTTTTCATTTTTATCTTTGTTCAATCAAGTTTAGATCAATTGATTAAAAGGTACTTTGCTTTGTAAGGCAGCTCTAGCAGGTAAATACAAACAAGATAACTGTCATACGGGCCTACAGGTGATCATCGATTACTTTTGTATTTCAATCTTCTCTATAAAGATACTTCTCAAACTTAATTAGCTCATCAAGTAAATATGATTAGCATAAGCAATATTACAACTTATATAAGCAAGTTAGGCATGGGCATATTTTAAAAGGTACGATAAAAATAATGCTTGATTCAATCCAAAGAAGGAACTTATTTATCTCTTCTATATAGCTTTTTTGTACAAGCCTCATATTGAAAATGTAATTTAACTTTTTGTATTTACAGTAAAAAGCCGTACCAATATTTATAAATTACCAAGTGGTTTGTATATAGAGAAGTTATTCGGTCTTTCAAAGGTAAGTTTAGTGAGTATATTGTATTTGCTCTTAGCAGATACAAAAAGGCCGCACTTTAATAGTGCGGCCAACTTTTACATTAAAAGTTAATACGGGTATTCAACCTAAATGTACGCCCGGTATGATATTGATAAACCGTGCGCGATTTAGTTGCGTCACCTTCAAGTGGGCTACCTTCATCAAAAGTCACCCCTCCTGCTTGCAAGAATCGGCTAGTAAAGTATTGTCTAACTCCCTCATCTGTTAAATTAGCGACTTGGAAAGAAACACTGATATTATCATTAACTTTATAACTAGCTGAGAAATCAAGGGTTTGACGACCTTCTTCCCAAAGCGAACCATTCTCCCAAGAACGTTGCACTAGCTGGTCTGTTGTACCTTGATAAGATAAACGTAACTGATGACCATTTTTCTCCCAGAAACCCGTTAAGTTGTAGCTATGCTCAGGCGTATATGCAACAGCTAATGAAGGTACTTTAATATCGCTATCAATAGAAGAGATTTCTTGGTCATACTCTGAATCTTGATAAGTATAATTAGCCTGCATACCTAAACCAGACCAAATGCCGGGTAAGTTGTCGTAGGTTTGCATGTACTGTAGCTCTAGACCTTTGATAGATGCCCCTTTACCATTTTTAATACGCGTAGTATTAAATTTGGCACACATCTGCTCTAAATCACCTGAATACATCCAGTCTAACTCATAATCCTGACCACCTTGGAAACGTTTAGGCATACACCCTTCCAAGCTATCTTGGCCAGCAATCAGTACGAGATCGTTTGGATCGTATGTTTCCCCTTCAGCTAACCCAACACCGCGCAAATCATCCATATAAGTGACAATAGTTTCTGATTCTTCGAAATTAGTCATATCCTTATAAAATAAAGTAGCGGCTAATAAACCCGATTCATTGAAGTACCACTCATATGATATGTCTAGATTAAACGATTCAAGTGGATCTAATTTAGGGTTAGTTAATGTAATAGAATTATTCCTATTTTCACCACCCCATTGTGTTTCTCTCACTTTAAAGCCTGGGCGAAGAGAATCAATTTGTGGGCGTGCCATCGTTTTTGATGCGGCAAAACGAATGATTGTGTCTTCACTATATAAATAATTTAAGTTTAAACTCGGTAAGAATAAATCATACTCGTGTTCATCCGTAACAGTAAATGAACGTAAGCTTCTATCTTCCGTAGGTAATAAATTGCCTGCGTCATCATAAACTCGTTCACCGTAAATCCAATGTTTCTCTGTAGATACATCAGAGTGACGCCATAAATACCATTCAGATTCGAATTCACTACCTTGAATTGCATTTGGATCATGGCATGGGCCCTGATCTGGAATAACAATATCATCTTTTTTATCATTAGTACCTAGGGTGTCATAGCCTAAACCATCGACACGTGACCAACGAATTTCTTCGTTATAATTAGCACCATAAAACTTGGTAGGTGAACAAAGTGGTAAGCTGGTATCACGAAGTTCTGCAAGTTTAAATGGGTCCATTAAACGAGCATTATTTGATGGGTCAAAAGCAAACTGCACACCAGATGCTCCTTGAACTTCAACCGTAGTTTTGACATAGCGAACACCTACGTCACCGGTGATCTTGCCATCCATCAATTCAAAGTTTAATTTAGTATAAAATGCTAGGTTATCCAATTCTGTATTGCGAGTATTTGAATCATCAGTATTAAATTCCACCTCAGAGCTACCCTGAGCAACTTCAAATGCTTTGAATGCAGAGAAACTACTCCAACCATCTGTCACAGCATCGCGGCTATAACCGAGGCCAGCCATAAAGTCATCAACTGGAAATTCTTCACCATCGGTTATCATTTCACCGGTAATATCACGCAGGCCACTGCCAAGTACTGCTGGTAAACCGGTGTTTGGATTTGTTACTACAACCCCTTCACCTACGTTATTAAATGTACCTTGCTGGGCATCCACATACTTAGAACGTTTAGACCATTTAGCACCAAACTCAATTGACCGAAAGTTATCTGAGTCTAAGACGTAATCAAAATCTACAAATAACGACTTTTGTTCATCTTCGACCTGATTTAAAGTTCTGCTCATATATGATAAGTGTTGAGCGTTTAATTCGTCAGGGTTAAATCCTGTGGTGCTATAGTTATCCCATAAGCTTTCTGGATCACCAAAGGTATTATTTTCGCCATAGTCAATTAAGCCCGTACCGGTTACTAAATTACACAGACCACTACTACAATCATAACCAACAGGTTCCATATCTTCAGGTGGAACATTTTTTAAACTCCATGCACTAATATTCGCAAAATTTTGTAACCCCACGTACACAGAGTTATTGGGAATTTGTTCTGTTTTTGAGTAACCAACTCCCGCATCCATAGTTAATGAATCACTAAAGTTATGCTTCATATCTAACGAAAATATTTGATTATTATTTTCAAAATCACCTTCAGATTGCACTAAGCCACCGCTGCCGAAACGATTTACAAATTTAGTAAAAGTATTAGTTTCTAGATCAATTGTTCGCCAATCTTGTTCTGGATCTGTAAACGCAGCAGTTACACCTGCCAAACCTGGATCCTCACCTTCCACTAAGTTTTTAGTTTCAACTGAGCGAGTATTAATTCCATGCATCGAGTTATTAATATCTTGCTTACCGATAATGGCATTAAAATTAAATTCAGTATCCTCTGAAGCACGCCATTGTAGACCTAAATTTAAATTGACACGGTCATTTTGACTTTCATGATATTGATATTGAACATTACGCGGCGTAATACCGACAGCATTTTCGACAACATTACCGTTAGTATCGGTTGCAAGAGGAGATTCTGTCGCAAACCACTCTGTTGCAGAGTATTGATCTTTACGATAAGCATTGGTTTCTTTAACAGCTGTAACAACCACACCAAACGTATCATCAAAAAACTTACGAGAAAAAGTACCTGACACTTTATAGTTATCTTCTTCTGACAGGTCGTTGTAACGGCCTTCAAGCGTCATTGTGTTTATTTCATAATTTAAATCGAGTGGCTTTGTTGTGGTTAAGTTAATATTCGCACCTAATGCCCCTTCTTCATGATCGGCACTTGGAGTTTTTACAACTTCAATCTTAGACAAAATATCTGATGA
This sequence comes from Pseudoalteromonas sp. P1-13-1a, assembly GCF_001401875.1. NCBI lineage: Bacteria > Pseudomonadati > Pseudomonadota > Gammaproteobacteria > Alteromonadales > Pseudoalteromonadaceae > Pseudoalteromonas > Pseudoalteromonas sp. P1-13-1a. The sequence continues at coordinate 66,342 of NZ_LKDV01000004.1, forward strand.
GTACTGAGATAAATCCACCCCTTGGCTATAACCCGTCGAGCCTAGCTGTACACCGTTCATACTAATATTATTTTGCTGAGAGTTAGCACCACGCACTGTAACTCGTGCGCCTTCGCCATCGACAGTCTGTACTGAAACACCCGTTACACGCGATAGCGCATCTGCGATGTTTTGGTCTGTCGATTTACCAATATCCTCAGCATTAATTGAATCAACCACGTTTTCAGCGAAGCGTTTATCGTTTATTGATTTTTTTACACTTGCAGCTAAACCGCTTACTTCAATGATCTCAATATCATCTTCAGCTTCTGTTTTTTCATTTTCTTGTTGTTGTGCATAAATCAAATTCGAAGCAAATAGCGCAGCTGTCAATGCGCTTAATTTGAAAGTTTTCTTTATGGTTGTCATGTGTGTTCCCCGTTGAAGGTTTTATTATGTTGTCAGGTTATCATTTTGTAAACAATAGTATGAGAAGCAATTCATTGTCAACTGTATTTTGTTAACAATATTAATTTAATTATAAAAAAATGCGAAGCAGTAACTACACCCAACCTCGCACGCTATCTATTTGCTCTAAGAATTAACTTTTAAATAGTCTAATAAGTTAAAATCTCGTTACAGACGCTAATTATTAGAGTTAACTTATAAATTAAATCAGTTAAAATTTTTAACATATGGCCAACCTGCAAATTGTTTACCTGTTGCAGGGTTGGTATTCCATTCCCAGCACTCTAACTGATAGTGTTGTTGCTGATGATTTACTTTAATAATGCCGTAGCCTTCACTTTTAAGCATTCTATCAGCCAAAAATTTCCCCCATGAATTATTTTGCTCAGCAAAATCTTGGTGACTCACTTTTGGATTAGCTACAGCTAAAACACGCATTTTATTACCAAAACTATCAATAAAATCGCCTGTATTTTTATCATTATTTCTCTGATTAGGTAATTGAACTGCAGGTTCAAACCAACGCTGCCAAAATGCAGCACTGGCTGGGCCTGCAAAAAACAAGCTGCCATCATCGTAATTATCAATCCCTTGATAGGCTAACAAGCCTAAATGCTGATCTCCGGCAATGACCAATGCGTTAGCATCACTTACAAGCTTAACGGCACGTTTGCGCCCATCCGCGGGGTATCCATTTGAATCATGATCAATCAGCGGGTGGCCATTTTTATCCGTCTGAGGAGATCCCCATATAGAAGCTGTAATACAAATTTTAGGTTTGCCGGGGTGCATTGTTTGCCAATCTTTTAGAAATGCTTCTTGGCGCTCACCAAGTAACTCACCTGTGGTATTTAATTTATCTGCTTTATAATCAGGTGGTGATTTAAATTTACGATCTTCCACAATGGCAAAGCTTACCCCGCCATATTCGAACGCAGCATACGCTACTGGTATATCGTATTTAATGGGGGTTGCATCGTAAGGTTCTGGGTTATGCCCATGTTGAATGCGGTATATCATGCGTACTAAATCTTTATCCCACTTAAAGCCGCCATCTGCTTCTTTTGGCATGTCGGAATTTTCACCACTATTTCCCCACAAGTTTCCTTGCAGCACATCATGATCATCGGCCAAAATAATAGTGGGTTTATCTTTAATGCGGTGTGCAAACGCCCAATACCACAGATACCACTTGTAGAGTGTGTCAAGTTTTGCATCTTTGGTATCACGTCCATAGCGTGTTGGATACGTTTCGTAGTATTGATCGCCACAAAAAACATACATATCGGGTTCATGAAAGGCCCCATTTTCAACTAGCTCAGTATGAGGGAATAAAATGTTGTCCTTAGTATAACGACCTATATCACGCTCTTTAGCTATTAGACGAGTATAATTGGTATTATCTAAACTTTTTGATGTTGGGATAATGCATGAATAAAGGGCAATTTTGAATTCTTTGGAATTTTGCGGATCTTTTGCAACTAAACCTGAATAAAGCGTTGTATCTGGAGCAGCATCATCAACAATGCGGTACTGATAGGTCGATAAATAGTCCCAGTTATTTAATGAGAACTTTGCTACAAATCCATCTTCAATAACTCCAGAGGCTCCAGCTCGCCAACGCTGTTCATTTTCAGATTTAAATTCTAGACGTAATTGTTTGATTATATCTAAATTAACAGGCATTAATTGACAAGTCATACGTAATTCATGTTTATTAACAGTGTACATACAGCCCATAACAGGCCCTAATGAGTTACGATTGTTTTCAGTGATTTTTTCACCGCCAGTTTCAATATTACTAAACCCCCAACGCGCACCGTTTTTGTAAGGGTTAGATGAACTTAATAAAGATATTCCACCATGTAATTTATCTGCAGCAACATTGTGCAAAACACCAAAGCCAAGTTCTTGCCCTGTAGCTGAGTCAATCGCTGCTAGACGAATGTCAAAATGATTTGCATCAGTTGGGTCAAGTTGACAGTCCAAGGTGATAGATGAACCATCCTGATACTGATTTAAACTAAACAAATCTCGATTTATTGTTGTAAACTCGAGTGACTTATTTTCATCGTCAAACTGACGAAAAGATAGCTTACCTGAACTATCAAACGCAGCTATTATTCCTCCGTTAACCCCACCAGCTCGCTGAGCTAGTGCAGCACCTTTCGCTGTTAGCTCACCTTTACCTATGCCTAATAAAAAACCACAAAAACCCTCTTTACCCGGGGTTAAGTTACGTACAGTCGCCTTTAAGCGTGCGCTTTGTAAGGTGTTATTTAGCTGACGTGTTAATAAAGAGACAGTACGGGCTTCAAAACTTTTACCTTCTCGTGTGCACTGTAATTCGTTACCTATACGTCGCCAATCTTGTAACCGATTCGCCCAAAATGGTTTACCTAACCAGATTTGTTCCTCAAACCTCGAATTATCTAGAGGAGATGTTGATGCAAGTTCTGCGCGATATGATGCAAAAAATCCAGCGCAACCAGACAACATACTAGAACCGATTAACCCTGCACTTAACTTTAAAAAGTTTCTCCGTTTCATTTGAGTTCTCTTATCCATTATTATGTAAGTTGAATTTTGTATTTTATTTGCTGGTAATAAGGTTTCTCGGGGCTATAAAACGTACTTAAAAAGTGGGAGTGGTTTACCGCATTGGGTAATTCATGTGGCTCTATACACAAGCCCATATAAGGCCCAAATTGTTTACCATCAAGATGTTTGAATTGTGGGTCAAGGTAAAACCCTGTATAGAACTGACAACCAGGTGCAGTTGAGTATATATCAACTTGATAGCCAGTTTTTTTATCAGCAATAGAGCCATGAAGTTGTAATTGCTGAGTCCCTTGAGGGTCTAATAAGTAATAATCGTCAAAGCCATTATCTGTTAAAACTGAGCCTAGTTTGGTAAATTCTGCAAAGTCATAATGGCTATCATAAACATTAGCAAACTCCCCACTTGCGATTTTTTGTTCATTTTTTAAGAGCCTTAATCTAGCGGGTAATTTCACGAAATGCTCAGTAATGTCATGATGATTACTCAGTGCTAAATTCCAATAGATATGATTAGTTAAACTGATTGGCGTGACTTCACTCGGGTCACCGTGCATTGTTATCACCAACTGGTTATCAATAAGCTGATAGCTCACAATAAATTCAACCTGACCAGGATAGCCTTGCTCGTTGTCAGGACTCACATAGCGAAAAACCACCTTGTTATTGATATAATCGTGTTCAAGAACTTGCCAGTTAACATGACTTAAGCCCTTTTTACCTCCGTGTAATTGGTTAGCTCCCTCGTTAGACACAAGATTGACAACACGTTGTTCACCGAGATATTTACTATCAGCAATGCGATTAGCTACACGACCTACTGTTGATCCTAAATAGGCCCTATTACTTAGCCAATCGGCTTCATTGTCATAACACAAAGCAAGGTGGTCACCATTAGGCGCTTCAATTGTTCTAATGGTGGCACCATAGCTACTTAATGTTACTTTTAGGCCATTGGGCTGCTTGAGCGTAATTGTCTGCATCACTGTTACTCGCTTAAAAAGCCTTGGGGGTTTTTACTTTGCCAGCGCCATGTGTCTTTCATCATCTCTTTGAGGGTATATTTACATTGCCAGCCTAAAACAGACTGGGCTTTAGATGAATCAGCCCAAAAAGCTGCTAAATCCCCCTCTCGGCGTTTTACAATCTCAAAATTAATGTCAATTCCGGTATGCTCAATAAATGCTTTTACTATGCCAAGTACGGAATAAGGAGTACCAGTGCCTAAGTTAAATGCTTCATATAAGCCGTTATGTTGTTCGCCAAGCCATTTTAGAGCTCTAATATGGCCATTGGCTAAATCAGTCACATGTATATAGTCGCGCTCACACGTACCATCTTTAGTGGGATAATCACCTCCATAAATAGCTAACTTTTCACGTTTACCTACAGCAACTTGAGCAATAAAGGGCATTAAATTGTTAGGAATACCCAATGGATCTTCTCCTATTTGGCCGCTAACATCTGCACCAATAGGGTTAAAGTAGCGTAAGCTTGCTACTTGTAAGCCAGTATTTGAAGCTACAATTTCCTGTAGTATTTGCTCAATCATTACTTTTGTTTGCCCATACGGGCTTGCTGCACGACCTAAAGGCAAGCTTTCGGTATAAGGAACTGATGCCCCTTGTCCATAAACTGTAGCTGATGAGCTAAACACAAGTTTATTAACGTTATATTTAAGCATGCATTGACATAAATTTAAGGTAGACACCAGATTTGTATAGTAATACTCAAGTGGTTTTCCTATGGATTCGCCTACTGCTTTTAAACCTGCAAAGTGAATAACAGAGTCAAACCCGTGCTCGCTAAACGTGGCAGACAACTTAGCGTTATCAAGTAAACTGGCGTGAATAAATTCAACTTTTCGCTTTGATAACGCTTCTACGCGAGTTAGCGATTCACGGCTCGCGTTACTTAAATCGTCTATTACTACTACGTCAAAACCATCATTTAATAAGCTTAAAACAGTATGGCTTCCTATATAGCCTGCACCACCTGTTACCAGTACTTTTTTCATGAGGTTGTCCTTACGCTCTTATAAGTGATACACCAGCTGAAGGTACGCTTGTGTAAATAGTTTCTTTAATACCGGTTTGTTGCTGATACTTAGCTTCTATTGCAGCACTAACCTCTTCGACCATACAATTAGGTACAAACGCCACCACACAGCCGCCAAAGCCGCCACCTGTCATACGTACTCCACCTTTGTCACCCAATACACTGTCAATTATTGACACAAGGGTATCTATTTCTGCGGTGGTAATTTCAAATAAATCGCGCATAGACTGATGGCTTTGTGTCATCAGTCTACTTAACGTTGCAATATCGTTATTTGTAAAGGCTTGCATTGCCGATAGGGTTCGCGCGTTTTCATACACTATGTGTTCAACGCGCTTTGCAACTTGCTCATCTAATTGTGCTTTATTAGCTTCATATTCTTCAATTGAGACATGACGTAAGCTTGGTTTTGAAAATGCCTCTGCACCGGCATAACATTGTTCGCGGCGTAAGTTGTATTCGCTATCAACTAAACCACGTTTTACATTTGAATTGATCATCATGATGGTCATACCTTCATTAATGCTCACTTCAATTAAATCTAAAGACTGGCAATCAATTCCTAAAGCTTGACCTCGTTGACCGCAAGCCGAAATTAGTTGATCCATAATACCGCAGTTACAACCTACAAAATTGTTCTCAGCTGCTTGTCCAATTACAGCTATTTCTTTACGTTCAATAAATAAATCACATAAATGATTAAACGCGAAAGCAATCCCCACTTCCAGTGCAGCAGATGAACTAAGCCCAGCCCCTTGTGGCACATTACCGGTAATACAAATATCACAGCCCGATAAAACATGACCCCGCTTTTGTAATTCATCAACCACCCCGCGGACATAATTGCTCCAGCTCTGGCTTGGATGATGAGCAAGTACTTGGCCAAGCTCGAAGCTGTCAAATTCATTATTACAATCAAGGGCTAATACATTTACAGTTGAGTCAGTACGCGGCGCAACGGCAATATAAGTGGCGTACTCAATTGCACAAGGCAGTACAAAACCATCGTTATAATCAGTGTGTTCACCAATTAAATTGACACGCCCAGGAGCTTTTACAACAAAATCAGCATCACGTCCGTAGTGAGATAAAAATGCGTTGCGGGCATTGCTTTCAGTGTTCATTACTTCACCTATTTATAATGCATCAGTGATTGCTGTTTTAAAATTGTGGCTGCTTGTTCTGGCGTTATATGACGCTGAGCTTCGGCCATCATTTCATACCCCACCATAAACTTTTTAACGGTTGCAGAGCGCAACAATGGCGGAAAAAACTGGCCATGTAATTGCCAAAATGAATCATCTTGATCATCGTATGGCGCGCCATGCCAACCCATTGAATAAGCGAATGAACATTGAAATAGGTTGTCATATTTGACCGTTATTTGTTTGATCACCTCAGCCAAACTAGCTTGCTGTGATGCTGTTAAGTCAGTCATTCTAGTGATGGAAAAGCGAGGTAATAGGAGTGTTTCAAATGGCCATGCTGCCCAATAAGGAACAACCACTAACCAATCGTCATTAACACATACAACGCGCTCATCTAATTCAACTTCTCGTTTGGCATAATCAAGCAATAAGTTTGATCCATGCTGTTGAGTGTATTTTTGTAAATTAACGTGCTTACGCTCAACTAAACTAGGTAACTGATGTTGAGCCCAAATTTGACCATGTGGATGCGGGTTAGAACAGCCCATCACAGCACCTTTGTTTTCAAATACTTGTACCCAACGGTAAGTTTGCGAAAGCTCTGCACATTGCTGCTGCCAAGTATCCACTACATTAGTGATTTCACTGATCGAGAGCTCAGGCAGAGTTTTTGAATGATCCGGTGAAAAACAAATAACCCGTGCTGTACCGCGCTCTGTTTGCATGCTAAATAACGGATCCCTTTTGCTTGCCTTTGGCACATCTTCACGCAGTGCAGCAAAGTCATTAGTAAATACAAAGGTTCCCTCATAATCTGGGTTTACTTCACCATTGATGCGCGTGTTACCTTTACATAAAAAGCAATTTTCGTCATAGGCCGGTTTTACTTCATGATCAACACTTTCTTCTTGGCCTTGCCAAGGACGTTTAGCACGGTGAGGCGATACCAACACCGACTCGCCCAATAAAGGATTAAAACGGCGATGTGGATGTTCTGTCGGATCAAATTGATTGTTTTGATTACTCACTACTGCAAACCTTAGTTACTATTTTGAAATGTGCCCGCATCAAGCACTTGTTTACGTGGTGTAAATCGGCAAATGTAGTTCCAGTTCCAGCTAGCATCGTATTTATGGCAAAGTCCCCAACTAATTCCCGGTGCTGGGTTTTCATCAAAGCCATTTGCTGGGCGATATAAACCAATGGCCTCCGGGCCACCTTTGATATGTGCCATGATTTCAAAATTAATACCGTCTTTAGCAAATTGAATCGTATTTTTTTCAGGACCATCGGTCGTTAGTAAGCTGGCAATACCTCCTCTAAAATTCCACACAACGACTTCGTGGCCACTGTTCGAGATAGGGTTATATTCAGATTTAACATAGGGACCTAACACATTGTCAGCGATAGCAACGCCATGTTTTATTTCGCGGCCACCAAAATTCATGCCCTCCCCTTGGGTTTCACCTTTGTAATACAGGTAAAATTTATTTTGGAAAAACACTAAGCACGGATCGTGCACTTTATGGCTATCGAAACTCCCTTTTTTGCTCACTGCAAAGCGGTTATCTTCGTCACCTGACCACACTCCATCTTTACTTGGACTGACTATAGGCGCAGGTGACTTTTGCCATGGGCCATAAGGTGAGTCTGATTGTGCAATGGCTATATGCTCGTACTGGCGATTGCTATAGGGTGTTTCAACGGTTTGATACACTAAATAATATTTCCCTAAATGAGCAAAAACTTCAGGCGTAAATACAGCTCTATCATCGTATTGGCCAGCTTTACCGCGGGCAATCGCCACGCCTTGCTCTTGCCACGTAATGCTATCTTTTGAAGTGGCATGCCATACTTCTGTCAAATCCCAAGGAAATACTTTTGCTTCTGGGTCATTCGCATTAAAACCTAACGTTTCACCTTCGCCTTTTGTATACCAACAGTGATACAGGCCATCAATATACAAAACCGATGAAGGGTCGCGGCGGATCACGCCTTCTTGATATGCAAAGTCACCCTTTAATGGAGTTACATCAAATTCAGTTAACCAATGTGGGCTTTTTTTATCATAGCCTCGCTCAATTGCTCGCCGGCTCGCTAAACTCAATTTTTGTTGATTATTAGTCATATTTATTCCTTACTTTGCACTACTTAAATTAAGTGCTTGGTAGACGTCAAAAGGTAGGATGGCACCTTGGTGTTGCACAACTTTTGAGGCAACTTTATCTGCTATTTCTAAAGCGATTTGTGGCTCATGCTGCGTCATTCTTGCAGCTAAATAGGTTCCCGCAAATGAATCCCCAGCTGCTGTGCTATCGACTTGTTGTGGTGCTGGATTAAATACACACTGGGCACTTAAGATATTTTGACAAAATACCTGCATACCTTTACTTCCTGCTTTAATTACCACTTCATCAATCGCAAATTGTTGGCAGTAATCAACAATGTCTTTAGCATCTGTATGACCGAATAAAGTGTAGTGTTCATCAAGCCCTGGCAGCACCACATCACTTATTTGATAGGCGTGCTCTAGCCACTCAATTGCATGCGCTTTTGACTGCCACATGCGCGCACGGTAATTGGGATCAAAAGCAATGATGCACCCTTGCGCTTTTAATTTGGCTAATAAATAAACTAACTGTTGCTTTGATTCATCGTCTAAAATGGCAAGACTTATACCACTAAAAAATACCCAATCGTTTCTTACTAAACCGAAGTCAAATGGTTGCTTGGTATATAATTCCATCATATGTTTCGCTGCAGACTGATTACGCCAATAATCAAAGCTACGCTCACCATGCTGATCAGTCGAGATAGCGTAGATACCCACATTATGATCAGCCGTTTTGATCACTTTTTTGCTGCCAATACCTTCTTGCTGCCACTTTTCAAGCATATTAATGCTTAAAATATCTTCACCAACAGCGCTAAAAAGCTCACAATTTAATTGCTCTGCGAAACGTTTGGCATACACTAATGCGTTATAGGTATCTCCGGCAAAAGACTGCTGGCATTCACTCACCCCTTTAGGCACAAGTTCAACCATGCATTCACCAATGGCTAATAAGGTACTCACGCGCCCTCCAATGCTTTTTTTACTGATACACCCGCTAACTGCTCTTCAATTTCTTCTATCGATTTGTTTTTTGTCTCAGGCATAATTTTATAAAGCAATATAAAGCCAATTACACCGCTAATGCTGTAGAACAAAAAGATATTCGCCGCGCCAAAATTATTTAATTGCCAAGGGAAAAACTGCTGAATCAAATAGCTCACAACACTGGCAATAAAAGCAAATGTTGGAATAGCAACACCTCGAATACGAGTTGGAAATATTTCAGAAAAAATCACCCACATTATAGGGCCAATTGAAAAGTGAAACGCGGCTATAAAACCTGCAATTCCAATTGAAATTAAAGGAGCATTAATTGTTGCCGCACGTTGAATTAAATCACTTTCAAAACCTTGTAATTGTGCTGCAGAGAACACGTTAGCCAGAGCACGCTTGAACTCAACATCACTCTGATATACTTGGCCTATTAACTGTTCTAAGCCTGACACTGTATTTAAGTTTGAAAATTCAGTAATATGCTCTGCTGATAAACTGTATTCAGCTTGGCTAAAACCGACATAACACATAAACAAGCTTAATGTTGCTGTTACTAACCCCCCAATAACTAAAGGTCGACGACCTATCTTATCGATCAATACAATTGCAACTACTGTAAATATAATACTAACCAACCCAATTAACACAGCATTTAAAAATGCAGCATCAGTACCAACACCTAATTGCTCAAACACAGTTGGCGCATAAAACATTATGGCGTTAATGCCAGTAACCTGCTGAACTAAAGCTATTGTTAACGCAATAATCACTGCAGCACGAACACGACTATCCAGTAACTGTTTAAATGAAGCTAAATAGCTACCCGTATCTGAATAATCGGTTAAGCTCGTTTTTATTGTTTGTAGTTGCTCATCAGCTAGCGTGCTATTTTTAGTTAATCTTATCAGTACAGCTTTTGCACGTGACTCTTTTCCTCTCATTACCAACCAACGTGGGCTTTGCGGGATAGTAAATAACAATAAAAACCAAAGTAGAGCTGGAATAATTTCAACACCGAGCATCCAGCGCCATAAGTTATCTTGCATAGCGTAAGTGCTTACCCATTGATAGCTACTTTGAGATAACTCAACTAGTAAATAATTTGCAAAATAGGCTGTAGATAAACCAACAACAATATTTATTTGGATCATAGAGACCAGTTTGCCACGGTATTTAGCAGGCGATACTTCACCGATATACATAGCTGCAACAGATAAAGAGGTAAACGCTAAACCACCAATAAAACGCGCAATGACCAACGCTTCATAGCTCGGCGCTAAAACCGAAGATATAGCAGAAAAAATATAAATGAATGCAATGCCAATGAGTGTATTCTTACGACCAAACACATTGCATATATAACCGGTGATCAGCAGTGCAAATAACACCCCAAAACCAGGAGCACTGACGACTGTACCAATTTGTATATCCGTTAAGTAAAATTCAGCAGATACAAAACGTACCGTTCCTGAGATCAAAGCAGCATCTAAACCAAAGATAAAACCGCCAAAGGCGACGACCAAGGCAAAAAAGAACACATTACGGTTGCTACCATTCATACATCTTTATCCAATTTTGTTGTTATCATTGTGTGTATTAATTCAAAATCAACAATTAAAGAATCCCTCTAAATTGTTAACAATTAACCATGAGTAATTCATTCGAGGTTATTTCATAATTAACTCGCATGCAACATATATTTTTAATAAATTCAGTTTTCACACTGGGAAACAAAATTTTTGTAAATCTTTAAAGTATTTAATATCAATAATTTAAGTGTAGAAATGGACAATAACAAAAATTGCACTTTGTTAACAATTTTCAATTTGTTTTTTTTCGTGTATGGTGTGTTAAATTGTTAAAAAGGTTGGACTATAATGAAATATAAAAAAAATCTAGCAGTAACAGCACTGGTACTCACTCTCACAGGGTGTAATCAACAGACTAATAACGTGTCAGATCCCGTGGCAGCGAAAGCAACCAGCAGCTCGACCCTGTTGCAATTATTAGATGATGCCCAGCATACTGCTGACACAGCGGTTAAAATAAAAACCAGCGGTGCTCAGGTCACTAATAACGATAATATTTTAAATATTGCGTTTAATTCAGAGCAAAACCTTTATTCAGGAGTAACCTTTACTCCCGATACCCCATGGGATTGGAGCCAGTTCAAAGATTTTAATATAGCATTTGAGCTTGCAAACCCTGGCCAGCATTCCGTACAAGTATACTTAGATATCTCTGACATTGACGGTGCCAATTACACCCGTACAGTCAATGTGCCTATTGGTGACTTTCATACATATTATGCAAAGCTAGATGGCCATGACCTAGCAACTCCTGATGGTGATGAAAGTGTAGAACTTAACTTTACCTCAGGATTACGCTCGAACCCTGCTACCTGGCAGTCAGACGAAACTCAATTTATCTCAATGTGGGGTAAAAAGAACTTAAACCTGAAAGGCATCACCAAAATTTCATTGAGTGTACAAAGTGCACTTCATGATAAAGCGCTGCAAATAAAATCAATTGATTTACGTACTAACCCTGAATTCGATACTGAATTTTTAACCCACATTGTTGATAAGTTCGGTCAGAATGCAAAACAAGATTTTGCCTACAAAGTAGACTCGGAAGCTGAGTTAATCGAAGATAAAAAACAAGAGGCTCGACAGCTACTATCTCATCGCCCAGCAGAACGCTCACGCTTTGGCGGTTGGGCACAAGGGCCAAAACTAGAAGGAACAGGCTACTTTAGAACAGCAAAATACAATGGTAAATGGTCGTTAGTCGACCCTGATGGTTACCTTTATTTGGCAACAGGTTTAGATATTATTCGTCTTGCTAACTCGACCACACTAACTGGGTATGATTTTGATCAATCCCTGTTTAAAAGTACTAACGAGTCAGGTGTAACGCCTGAAGACTCAAAAGGCTTAAACCGAGTTAATAAAGAAGCACTACCAAGTCGCTTTGTCGCATCACAAGTACGTAAAGATTTGTTTGAATGGTTACCTAGTTATGATGAGCCAATGGGTAAACACTATGGCTATCGTAAAAGTGCTCACTCAGGCCCACTAGCCCATGGTGAAACTTACAGCTTTTACTCTGCCAACCTAGAACGCAAATATGGTCAAAATAATAGCGACTATATGCAGAAATGGCGTGAAGTAACATTAAAACGCATGATAACGTGGGGCTTCACTTCACTTGGGAATTGGACAGATCCAAGTTACTACGATAATCAACAAGTGCCCTACTTTGCTAATGGCTGGATCATCGGTGACTTTAAAACCGTTTCAAGTGGTAATGATTTTTGGGGAGCAATGCCTGACGTATTTGACCCCCATTTTGCAGAGCGTGCCAATGTAACTGTCGAGAACGTCGCTAAAGAGGTTAAAAACTCACCTTGGGCAGTGGGCGTGTTTATTGATAACGAAAAAAGCTTTGGCCGCCCTGACTCTGTTCAGAGCCATTACGGAATTGTGATCAACACACTAGGCAGAGATGCAGCAACAGTGCCGACAAAAGCAGAGTTTTCTCGCTTAATGAAGCAAAAATACACTGATATTAATCAACTCAATAAAGTGTGGCATTTAAATTTAGCCTCATGGGCGGAGTTTGATAAAGGTGTAAAAGTAGATGTTAAAAACAACGATCAACTTGCTGACTTTTCAATTATGTTAACCGCCTACGCCGACAAATACTTTAGTGTAGTTGATGCGGCAATGGATAAACATTTACCTAATCACTTGTATTTAGGCGCGCGTTTTCCTGATTGGGGCATGCCAATTGAAGTCGTTAGAGCATCAGCAAAGCATGTTGACGTGATCAGCTTTAATGCATACAAAGAAGGTATCAAGCCTAAAAAGTGGGAATTTTTAAGTGAATTTGATAAGCCAACTATTATTGGTGAATTCCATGTTGGCGCATTAGATTCTGGCCTATTCCATCCAGGGCTTATACATGCATCAAATCAACAAGACCGTGCAAAAATGTACACTGACTATATGCGGTCAGTCTTTGACAACCCATACTTTATAGGCGCTCATTGGTTCCAATACATAGACTCACCTATCACAGGCAGAGCTTATGATGGAGAGAACTACAATGTTGGTTTCATTACAGTCACAGATCGCCCTTATACTGAAATGGTTGAAGCGGCAAAAACTGTGAATAATGAAATGTACGAGCGCCGATTTAAAAAATAAGCTTAAATAGTGGTCTATTGTAATGTGTTGACAATAGACCATTCGCTTTTTTTTATATACACTAAGTAAAGAAAAACAAAGCATAAAATAAACGTAGGAAAAAATATGGCCGCAACTAAACCAACAAAAATTTTATCTGTAAAAGATCAAATAGCTGAACAGCTACGTTCAGATATTATTTCTGGTGAGATGCCCCCACAAACAAAATTAAATGAAAAAGAATTAGCAGAACGCTTTGGCCTATCACGTGGCCCTATTCGTGATGTAATACTACAATTGACGAAAGAAGGTTTATTGATTTCACGAAATAATTGTGGTGCATCAGTAAACAGCGTACTTGATCCTAAACTGCAAAAGTTAATGATCAAACTACGTAGAAGTATCGAAGAATATGCGGTTACAGAGCTAAACGGCAATTTAACAGACCAGAATATCGCAGACTTAGAAGATATATTAGCTTCTCTACAAGATGCCCTTGAACGTGAAGATTACACCGAAGTCACAAAAATCGATATATCGTTCCACCAATACTTAATTTATCAAGCTGGTGGCGAAGAGCTGGTTAATATTTGGTACCCTTACGTTATGCGTATGCGCTTAAACTACAAGCGAATTACCTCAAGCTCTGAATGCGTTAACGAGCATCGCGCTATTCTTGAAGCCTTAAAAGCGCAAGACAGCGCCACCGCAATCAAAGCTATTAAACACAATATCAAGTAATGAAATAAATTTTATGCTGAATCAAAGCCGCTGCAAAGCGGCTTTTTAGTTTGAAAACCTGCAAATACACATAATGTGTACTAGCTCAGACTTGATCTGAAGTCAGACCGCTTTGTGTCAGTGTAGGTCGGATAAGCGAAGCGCCATCCGACACAGTAAAATACCTTGCCAATTATTATCAACGTTTTATGTTGTCGAGTGGCTGGAGAGTGCCATGAGCAGACGGTCGTAACCTTATTGACTTGTTATGTGTCTATATATGGCCATATCTATAAATAAAAAAATGTTTACTTTTTACTTCAAGCACCCCAAGGTCAAGCCCATTAAGTAGCCATCTAAATTTGGTTTTTTTAGGAATTGAATAATCCGTATCTGCATAGATATTCTTTGCAAACTCCTTACTAGAGAGTTCACCATCCACTTGCTTAATCACATGCCAATATTGCTGAGTCATCGAATGAATATGAATAGGGTGGCCAGACATTGTTATTGGATTAGACATATATGCTGTATTTGGCGCGATTTCTCGTGACACCATGTCGTCAAATATTGCCCACATTCTTTTACGCTCATGAGACATCTCATTGCTGCTATGGTCAAACACTGAATGATCGAACAACGCCACTGCTTTGAAGGTTTCCCTTGATACTTGTGCAAATAGCACAACATTAGCTTTACTTCCTTTCCCTGCTTTAAGATGAAAGTGATGAAAGCCTTTGGTATTTAATAACTGGTCTTTGTCAGCCCAAGAATCGTTTTTAGCAAGAATATTCTCTTTTGGTGTATAACCTTTAGACATTACTTTATTAGATAAATGACCTGTTAAATCTTCACCTAATTTAACTTTTTTTAATAAGCTTAAGACATCTGCTTCATGATCTTCCCATCGAGTGTCCATTAATAAATAAGGTTCAACTGTTGCGCTACGAGGGCGAACAGGAATTAACCTCGATGCCCAATGAAGATAATGAAATAATACCGAGCATAGAGATTGCGCTTGAAGCTCGTCTTTTACTTCCTTTGTGTTTGGGCAGTAAGGCATAGTTTTTATTAATTCGGTTTTAAATGCCCTGATAGTACTAGACTCTTCCATATCCTTACTCTGACACATAACGAGGCTGTAGAATAACTCTAACAGCCAAATTCAATTAAAAAACGAGCTCCTACAATTAACTCTAAGCGTTTTTAAAGCACTAGGCAATGATTTTGGTCCCTCTGGCTGGCTTTGTTAAGGCTATTTTTCATAGCCTGTTACATGCCTATTTTTAATAATTTCTGATGACTCACCAAATAAAGGCTCAAATGGCTTAAAGTCGACCTCAGGCGACTTTGTTAGCAAATCAAGTAGTTTTTGGTTTCCGTTATTAGAGTAGGTCATGATCGCCCCATATCTTTTTAAACGCTTAACCTGAATCTTCGTTTTTGCATAACCAGGGAACTCAGACAGAAAGTTATCAAACTCGACGATTAAGTCATCTGTTAGCTTTATTAGCCTTTCGGTCAAGTCAATTAGAATTACAACATTCGCTTGTCCAACAGCAGCTACCGTATCGTCGAGTGATAAGGTGGCATATGCCTTGTCACCGTGGTGCTTTAATAGCTGCTCTTTAAATTGCTGATTGATTCCGTTTCTTTGCTCCCAGAGCTTAAGGATATAGTTGTAATTGCTAACCATTGATCTAATGCGTGGTATCTGACTCCATTTGTGATAGCTCTTTCCATCTTCTTCGCTAGATGGCACCACGAATGAAAGATCTTGATAGCCCTCAGCTATCGGGCTTGCATGAAACAAAATGCTTGGTATCGCGGCTAATCGTTGGAGCGGGTTCTCATTTAGTTCACCGTGATAATTGCCTTTGATGGCTAGAAGGGTTGCTCGTGCTTCTTCAGCAGAAAGAATCCATTTATTCGCAGCATCCATCTTATTTTTTTCAATTTGAATGCCTTCTTGGTGCCTTAGAGCTAGGTAGGCTATTCCTGCACCAAGAATGGAGGTGAAGAATGCACTCGCAATTGGAAAGGCATAGTCTTTAAAATAATTAGGTTCTTGCCTTAATCCATCAATGGCATTGACAAGCAATGTTATTTCTTCGTGCACTAGATCTCCTTGTGGCTTTAACACTTGCCTAACCGGCGCGAAATAGCAGGCTAAAATTAGCGACGAAGGAGCGCAAGCCTGCTGTTTTGCGTCCTTTGGTTTAGGCACTTGTTAAATGACGATTAATTGAAGCCTTTAACTTGTATGTTTATACCTGTAAAGTCGATATCAACTGCTATAAACACCATTACAGCCCATATAATGGACAATGATAGACCGACATAAATCGGAATTCGACTTACAGAAAATCTTTTAGCTACC
Source organism: Pseudoalteromonas sp. P1-13-1a (assembly GCF_001401875.1). Lineage (NCBI taxonomy): Bacteria > Pseudomonadati > Pseudomonadota > Gammaproteobacteria > Alteromonadales > Pseudoalteromonadaceae > Pseudoalteromonas > Pseudoalteromonas sp. P1-13-1a. Next base: position 82,953 of record NZ_LKDV01000004.1, read on the forward strand.
AGCCAAGACGTAATCGACATAAAGCTTTTATTATGAGAATGCAGACGCCTGTTTACAATCTCATCATAGATAGCAGTTCTGTCATGAAATAAACTCCAGATCTCACGACGGGAATCGTCGGTACGATGGATATGTAACAACAATCTACCCTCTATCTTTTTTAGTGCCTCTTCCCAATACTCTTGCCAAAATTTTGCACCACTTGCCATCCCAACTTGGAAAAGAGAAATTAGCAAGCCAGCTATACAGACAAGCAGTGTAACTACTGGTTTAGTATGGCTTGACTGCATGACACCAGCAAAGAGAACACCTTGAAAAATCATGAAGAAGTTATTTCTCTGAACCAGTTGAGTTATTTCAAAATCTCTTTTTTCTAAAGCTATTTTGAACAAAGCTTTCAATGCATCAACATCACCAGGCGGCACTGCTGGCAACCTTTCTAAAGTTGCTTCCTGTTCAACTTGAGCTTCTTTGCTCACAGTATCTCCTTAATCATTTAACAGCTTATTGAACACCGCTTTGGTCGTTTACAACACACCAAAATGGCTTATATTACATACCTTGATAATTTCACCAATAATTACTTTTGTAAACAAGTAATTATAATGGCTGAGAATTAAGCTGGTTATTTTGCACCAAAACGGCGTTTAATAATGTTATTGGACAAAATTAGACTCCTACTCAAAGAAGTAGGGATAAATCTAGCTTTTTCAGTGTCCGCTAATCGCTCTTTGCCGAAATTCGGCTTAGTGCTATCAGTCGTAAATCGTTTCTGCCCCAAAGTGAGTTGGAATAAATGCCCTAATATCGACTTTTCAGAAATAGCTAAATATTGAGTTTGACTTAAAATAAGAGTTAATTGATTTCCACACTGTGTAGCTCGCGCATATATTCAAAAAAATGATCGATGAGCGTATCTTCTTTTTCTGAATACCTCTAGTGTCAATAAAGATATTATAGTTGGCATTGTGTTACGTTATTTGTTAAATATAGATTTATTAATACATGCGCGTAACATCGGCAGGAAGATGCGCGATGGGCGTATAAAATTGTTATGCCCCTGAGTGAGTTAGGAATCATTTGTGAAATGAGTATTCAGTTGAAGCTGATTCAGTTTAGAAAGAAAATCAGGGCAAATAAGAAGAAAGTAATTGATACAATTATTGCAAATCACTCTGCAAATATATGCATAATTTGCGGTTCTACAGATCAATTGACTAAAGAGCATGTGATTCCTCAGTGGGTCTATAATCGCTGTACAAAACGAACATTCAATACAACGACTAATGGCGCTTATCAAACATACAACAAGACGACGCTACCGGCATGCAAAGATTGCAATTCGAATCTGCTTGGCTATTTGGAAAGGCTTTTGAAGCATGAATTTGAAAAAATTGATGTGAGCAAGCAAGAGTTCTCTCAAGATACCTTAGAGTTAATCGTTTTATGGTTAGAAACTTTAGAGTACAAATTCCAAGTTCTTGACCTTAGAAGAAACCTAAACAAGGTAAAAGGCGCGGAGTACATACCTTTTATTGGCAAAATGCCAATAGCAATGTTTCAAGGTCCTATGGATACAAGTCCCTCAAAAGTTTTCTCGAATCTTCGCTCTGCACTGCAAGTATTAAGCGTGAAATCAAAGGTAAAGAGGCTTAATTCTCTCTGTGTTATCCATACTACAAACAAAGATTTTCACTTTTTCCACTCTACAAATAACTTTATATTTATTGAGTTAGCCGAATTTGGGGTCGCGTTTTTCTATTTTTACAAGCAGGAGTTTGACAGTTACAACGTTGCTGCCGAGTCAGCAATGAGAATCGTCCAAGGAAATTACGATAAAACAGGCACATAACAAACTGTTTAAGAGGGATTCGCAACGCGTGGCATTTTTACTATGCGTTGGTTTAAGTGTTTAAGGTGGTATGCGGCTTTGATATTGCGTTGCTCAGCCCTCAACAGGGCGTTGGTCATGGAGGAAATTATGTACTTTTATTTACCGATTTATAAAGAAACAAAAGAGCAATTTGAAGCACGGTACGAAAAAGCTTTCACTAAAAGAGTCTCAGAACTTGAAGATCAAACAAGCGGAGATGTTAGTGCAAGAATGAAGTTTATGATGAAAGACCAATTAGCTAAGGAAATGGGAAGGAGTTGGCGAGAAAATCATGCGATAGGCTGGATTAGAATAGGTAAAGGAAAAGGTGGCTTCACTTTTATTATTTCGAAATCGAATCCCGAAAAACCTAGGAGCCCAAAGCGTTACTTTGATTTAATCCCTCCAGATCAGTGCTATGGTAATTATCATGTAATTTCCTTTGAAAGTTGTACCAATTCAGAAGCAGTTTTGAAAAAGTTTGAAAGTATTTTCTCTGAAATTGTAGAAGACACTCCATTTAAAGGGTGTTTCGTTGACTACAGCCAAATTAAAAATTTGGCTGATTATATTGATTGGAAATCACTTATCGAAGTGTGAATTATAATAAGCTGTTATAACTGAAAACAAAATTTGGAGCATTCGTGGATACAAGTGAATTAATCGAACATATTAAAAATGAAGTTGCTCAAGCCGCATTGGATAAAAATAAAGATGCAGTAAATATGTACCTTGTTGTTAAATATGCGGAGCAATTGAAAGAAATTGATCCAATTGATTTCGCTTTATCAATCGGTCGCAACGAAAGTTACGCTACAGAGTTTCGAAAAGGTTTAAAGTTAGCCACTATCATTAATAAACGTGGCCTGTAACTAATTGAGTTATAATAAGTGCCTAAACCAAAGTACGAAAAATAGCAGGCTGAGCTCCTTCGCCGTTAATTATAAATGCTATTTTTCGCACAGAGTCATACTTCGGCGCTAAATTATTTCTGTCCACCGACGTGTTATGCATATAACTCGCCTTTGTCCAAAACCGAGTTTAACCGACCGTCTGCTTCTCGCTCAAAACGGCCCATAACATCTGTAATTTTAAAGTTCGCTCTTCCAGTTTAGTAACTTCTGTATATGACCTGTTGAAGCGATGATCATATAACAGGCTTGTAGATAACCCATTTCGTGTAATGACTTAAGTGCTTGTATATCAAGCTGCGCCAATGCCTGTTCGTTAATGGCGTATAAACCATTATACGTTTGCTTTCCCCCATGTTGAGTGAGGCTCAGTTGTACGGCTTCTAACAACTCATGCTCTAGCAAGGTCGTTATAAATGCACTAGTGCGCTTACTACCGTGCATCAGCATCATTAACTGCTCACAAACAGCGTTTAAGTAGGCCGTGGGCTCTCCCTGTGGATCAAAAATTCGCTCTCCTGTATTTGTATTAACACGTGGATGATCTTGATTAATAAGCACCGCGAAGCCGTTATCCGATGCCTGTGTTTCTGGCGTATCACGTAAACCTAACTTGAACGGCTGACGCTTTATATGCAGTGGTATGTGTTGTGCTCGCCAGCTTCCTTGGTGCAAAAATAAATTCTCTCCCGCTGTAAATCCAGTCAAAACATACAATTCAAACTGGCCTGTTTGTGGGTTTTTCATAAAGTACACAGGGTAATCTAACACCAACTGCTTTAGCTCATCAGCAACTATGGGAATGTAATTAATATTGTCACCAAATTCACCAGCGCGCGCATTGTTTATATATAAGTTTGCGTGTGTATTTTTATCTAATAATGTTGCGTTTGTCATCGTAAAGTTACTCATTTAAATGCGGGTTTTTAGCTAAATTTTTTGTAAACCATACTGTTTTATTTGTTTTAATAATGTGCGGTTATCCGGTAATTTATTCACTAATTCAGCCGTGTCTTTGCTATTTTTAGTTGCTAGATTTTGCGCTTTTTTAATCGCACTAGGATGATTACCATAATGAGTCGTCGCCGTTTTAAACCCCATGCCATACAATACGTATTGGTAACTTGCTGCCGGAAATACCTCAACAGAATAATCAAAGTGGTTATCGTTAGGGATATGTGTTCGCCATAGTGCTAAGTTATCTTGTAAGCTTTGTGGGATACTTTTCTCAGCGCAATGTTGCTGCCAAAAAAGGCTATCGGTTCGCTCACTTAACATATAGTGCAGCTTTAAAAAGTCGATAATACGCTGCCAACGGTAGTTAAAAGTACGATTAAATCGCGCGGCGGTTATATCCATAACTTGCCGATTAGCCGGTAATTGCTCTGCTATAAAGTTAGCGGATATTTCCACCAGCAATAAGGCCGATGCCTCTAATGGCTCTAAAAAGCCAGCCGACAAACCAATTGCTACACAGTTTTTGTGCCAAAACTTTTCTCGGTGTCCTGGTTCAAAACTAATTTTTTTAACATTAAAGTCGGCGCGCTTAGTCGGCGAGATATTTAAGTAATCAAAAAGTTGCTCTTTGGCTTCTTCCTCACTGATATGGCGACTTGAGTAAACGTGCCCTACTCCACGGCGTGTTTGCAGACCAATATCCCATATCCAGCCTGCTGTTTGTGCTGTAGAAATGGTGTGTGAACTAATTGTCTGAGTATCACCTTCATACGGCATGTGTACTGCTAATGCATTATCAGCAAATAAAATGTCTTTACATGATTTAAAGCCAACTTTTAAATTTTCACCTAACAATAAAGATTTAAACCCTGAGCAATCTATAAATAAATCGCTGCAAAGCGTTGTGTTATTATCCAAACTTAATGAGTGTATATCGCCATTGACGTTATTATTTACCGATAAAACACTGGCTATCACATGTGTTACGTTTAAGTTGTTGATACAATGATCTTTTAAAAATGTAGCAAATAAGCCAGCATCTAAATGATACGCGTAATTTGCCACACCACTGTATTGCGCTGTTGTTAGGGCTTTAGGTGCTAAATTGTGCTCACACAAAGCGTGTTGAGGACAAACAAAATTTGCAAAGTGATTGTAAGATTCGGCTGAATCAGTGTTTTGGGTTAGCCAAGCTGCAGCTAAACTATTATCTACAAAGCCTTGCGGCATCATCAGTGGATGGTAATAAAAGTCGTCTTCTTTACCTGTATGCCATTTTGCAAATTTTGCGCCTTGCTTAAACGACACATTACATTGGTTAATAAAATCGGCTTCATCAACGCCCATATTTTGTAATGTACGTCGCATGGTGGGCCAAGTCCCTTCTCCTACTCCCACCGTTGGGATATCTGATGATTCTACTAAGGTAATTTTATAATTAAGACTATGGTGTTTTTGTAAGTAAGCAGCGATGATCCCTGCACTCAACCAGCCTGCTGTTCCACCGCCAACAACCACAATTGATTGTAAGTGATTATTCATAGCAACCTCTTTATTGCTATAGAGCAAATCCAAAAAGAGCAAGGCCAGTAGCTGCCTTGCTCATAATTAACGATCAGTTACCACTTAGCAGTAAAACCTATGCTATAACGTGGGCCGTATTGCTCAGCAGAGATGAGTTGCTCACTAAAGCGACCATGACGACGAACAGTTTCATTAGTTAGATTCAGCGCATCAAAATTAATTGAATATGCCTCATTAATTGTATAATTGAAGTTAAAATCTAACTGACCGTATGCTTCAGTAAATGTTGGCTCTGTTCCTAATGAAAGTAAGAACTCGTCGCGCCAGTTATATGCAAGACGAACTTGAAAATCATCATTCTCATAAAAGCCTACCAAATTACCTGAGTCACTCAAGCCCGTCAGAGCAATCGTTTGATCAAAATTATAGGGTTCAAACTCTTCATCACTATTAACTAAGGTATAGTTAGCAACCACACCGAAGCCAGTATCTTCAATCATGTATTGACCGTTTAACTCCCAGCCATCAACTTCACGATTTTGCAGATTGTCAGGTTTAGAAATATCAAATATTACAACAGGATCAGAAGCCTGACTGAGACATGCAGGATTTGGTGTATCACTACTGTCAGGACATCCTGGACGAGGGTTAACACTTGGATCGCGAAGCGGCTCACCGTTTATATCATCTAATGTACCTTGTACTACACCAGCACCAATAAAGTTTTCAACAAACTTTTTAAAATAACCCACTGATGCGTAGCTACCATCATCACCATACCATTCAAACGAGAAGTCAAAGTTATCTGAGGTTATGGGTAATAAACTTGGATTCCCCTGCGAGGCTTTAAATGGCCCTTCTGGACGTGCATTAATCGTTGTAGATGGAAACATAGCACTGATGCTTGCTCGCGCTAATGTTCGGCTATATGAAAAACGTGCTTTGTAACCATTATCTAAATCAGCACTTAAATCAAAGTTAGGTAAAACACGGGTATATTTACCATCTAGCTCTTGCGAAGTAGCCTCTGAGGCAAAGAATGGGCGCAGTTCTTCTTCATGGCGATAATTAAGGGCAATAATTTCAGGTTTAACTGAATAACCTGTAACATCTGTACTTTCATAACGTACCCCCACATTCATATCGATAGGAATGTTATTAAATTCGGTGTTTACATCTAACGAAATATAAAATGCAAGAGTTTGCTCTTGAACACCATTGGTTGAAATATTTGGTTCTCTAAACAATCCTTCAGCTTTTACAATATCAACAAAATCTTGTGCGCTGTACCTTGGCATATATGGAAACAATTGGTCCGAGCCTGAAAACTCGTCAGCAAAGCCTGTCGCATCATCAAATGTCATGCCTAAATTATCTAATGGAATATCAACAAATGAAAATTGCTCAGACAAATAGGTATCAATCTGATAATCGGTATACATTGCGCCAAAATGAATTGCCGATATAGCCCCACTTTCTAAGTTTTCCCACATACCACTGGCATGAAACTGCTTGATATTGTTTTCCATTTCATAACCACGGCGCTGGTATAAATCAGATACAATATTTTCTTGCGCGTATGCACCGCCGGGTAAAGTCGAATCATCAATGGTTATACTAGGTACTTCGGTAGAGAAATTAGCCCCTATCATGGCAACTGAACCAGGAATGTTTTTCAGGTTGGCGATGGTTTCAGCCGTGTTACCATCAGGATTAGAATGTGATGTTGAATCGTGCGCGTCAAAACTTAATTTTAGTGAATCTGTTGCTTGCCAGGCTAAATTTAAACCAAAAGAATCGTTTTCTTTTTTCTCGTATAATTCCCATGCCCAAAAATTCAATTCATCGTTTGGATTAGTAATATCGATCAAAGTACCATTAGTATCTGCCGTACCACCAGGATTATCAAACCAAAATGCCATTTTATTGGTTTCACTAATCTCTTCAAATCGCGATAAGGTATAATCCAATGTTGCGGTCAATTTTTCTGATGGGGCAAACTGTAACACTAATTGCGCATTGTCACGGGTACGTTCAGTCTCAAAACGCTCCATTTCTGGTGTCCACGGCACCCAGTAAGTACCCGTAGGATTGACTGTAGTATCAATAGCGCTGCTATCAACCTGTGAAGGCTTTGCACGATTCTTTTCCCAACCTTGTGATGTACCCACACGTTCACGACCACTTTCACGCTCAGAATGTGAAACAGACAACAGCACACCAAACATATCATCTGCAAACGTTTGGCTGATCATACCTGAGACTTCGGGTGTTACACTTGATTTTTCAGAGCTGGTATCATTAATTGCTTTTACATTTGCAAACGCTTTAAATCCATCATAGTCAAACGGTTTGGCAGTGTTGATATCAATCGTGGCACCAATGCCACCAGATGCGACATTCGCTTTACCCGTTTTATAAACTGATACGCCTGAGACACTCTCTGCAGCAATCTCTCTAAAGTTAAAGCTACGTGAAACTCCTGCTTCTTGTATTACAGACGAGTTTGGCATTTGGCGACCATTTAGCGTCACTAAGTTAAAGCTTGGGCCAAAGCCACGCACTGTTACTTGGTTACCTTCGTTATTGGCTCTATCAATAGATACGCCGCTAATACGCTGTAATGATTCTGCTAAATTAGTATCTGGAAGTTTGCCTATGTCTTCAGCGGATATAGCATCAACTACACCTGATGAATCTTGCTTTATTGAAGCAGATTTACTCAATGCACTACGGATCCCCGTAACCTGAATAACTTCTACATCATTATTTACATCAGTTGTATTTTCTTGCTCTGCATAAGCCAGTGGTGTTGACACCAGCATAGCGATACAAATTGCGTTTAACTTAAATTTTGTATTTATCATTTTTACACCTAAATATTGTGTTTAGACGACGTTGCCAGTAATGATTTGATTTTGGGACCTTAATTGTCATCAAAATATTGTTAACAATTAACTTTAACAATAATGGAACACAGCTTAATAAGTCAAACGAAATTAAACAAAAATTTTACAACTGCACTGTATAGGTGATTTTTAAATGGGGGAAGGTATTGGTAACTATATGAATTGTTGGTTATTTTAGGCTGTTTGGGAATCAACTGAAAGCAATTTACTCGGTAAGTTCCTCAACCAGTTTAATTGTTTAGTAAAGCAGTAATCTTGCTTGCAGTACTTTTAAGCTCTTCGAGCATTGCTTGGGCATTCACTGCTGATGTTAATTCTGCATCAAAAGATGAAATAGTCAGTGCAGCTATCAATTTTGCTTGGGGTTTACCTATCAGCACAGAAAAATCATCAACACCGGTGATCAAAGGATTACTCTGTACAAGGTGGCCTTGTGTACAAATAACATCGAGTTCATGTTGCAACTGGCTTAGCGCTTTAGATTTTAACGTACTATAACTTGCATCATGTTCAATCAACATACCACGAACTTGCTCGTTACTATTTGCTAATAATAATTGACCCGCCGTTGATTTACTTAGCTTAAATAATGATCCTTCTGCAATGCTTAAGTGCATTGCACTGTGACTGCGAGCTTGTACTACCGTCATGGCTTGGCTTTGATACAGCATAGTTAAATAACATGACTGTCCCAAACTCACCGCTAAATCTTCCATGTAAGGTATGGCGCATTGACGCACTTGATCAATCGGCGAAATAGACCGAGATAAATTATACAGCTTTAAAGATAAACTATAACGCCCCGAAAATTCATCCCGTATTAAATAGCCCCGAGACTCTAAACCAACCAGCACTCGGTAAATTTCGTTTGCACTACGACCAAGCCCTGTCGCTATTTCACTTTGTGAACAAGTACTACCTTTAAGAACTAAATACTCAAGTATATCTAGCCCCTTATCTAACGCAGGTACCGCGTATTTACTTTTTACTTTAGTGTTCATTATCCACCCAACCATGCAAAAACAAGACAATTCGCGATATTCATATATGAATATAAAAATAATTTTTCTAACCCACAATATTTGAATTTATCTAGAAACAATTAGTTAATCGACATCACCGTTATTTATATATGAATATCATATTTTTATATAAATTCAAGCTTGACCACTTCATAAATCCAACTCATTATTGTCAACAATTTACAACAAGTAGTCATTTACAGGAAACCCACTTATGAAGAATAGACAACTCACACCACAACAAATTGCTGACTTTCATCGAGACGGCTACGTTATTGCAAAAGGCTATTACGACGAACAAGAAATTGCACGCTTACAGCAAACCGCCTTTAATGATGATTCGCTATACGAGCGAGCATGGCATAAAAAAGACGCTGATGGTGCAGTGAGTAAAGTGTGCTTGTGGCAAAAAACCGGTGATGACTTTTACAGTATGTTTTCACGTGGCCGTCGTTTAGTTGATGTATGTGAAACTCTGATTGGGGAAGAGGTTTATCATACAAGTACTAAAATAATGATGAAAGAACCGTTTGTTGGCGGCGCTTGGGAGTGGCATCAAGACTTTGGTTACTGGCATCGCGATAACTACATGCTTTACCCGAAAGCGATTAGCTGTATGGTGGCCATTAATAAAGCGACTATCGAAAATGGATGCTTGCAAGTTCTAAAAGGCTCGCATCATTTAGGCCGACTTGATCATAGTAAAACGGGGGATCAAAAAGGTGCCTGTTTAGAGTTTGTTGAAGAAGCAATGAAATACCATGAGCTGGTCAATGTAGAGCTTGAACCTGGTGATGTGTTGTTTTTTCACTGTAATTTATTACATAAATCAAACCAAAACCGTGCTGCAGAGCCGCGTTGGTCAATGATCTGCGCATTTAACGCAATCACTAATCAATCATTTAAAGAAAACGAAGCTGTTTATTATCCATTAGAACCGGTTAACGACGATGCCATTTTGAATTGGAAACCGGCTTAACTGTTCATCCGTAATTCTAGCCAAACCAACTCATTGATTATTAGCCCTTTTCTTGAGTTGTTTTTTTTAATTTGGAAAAACCAATGCTTTGTAGCCTAACTGAAAAACAAAAACAGCAAATTGCGCACCCATTCCCTAAAAACGGCCAAGATCCCCATGGTAAAATGATTGGTCACGGCAAATTCAAATATAAAGTAGATGCGCATTGGGGCAAACTCGATCCTCAGCAGTACCCAATCGAAAACTGCCACGCCATGGTAATTGATGCACAAGGGCGTATTTTTATGATCACTGATAATACCCAAAATAATATTTTGGTGTATTCACAACAAGGTGAACTACTCGATGCTTTTGGCACACTCTTTCCTGGCGGCCATGCTTTAAAAATTGTCAAAGAAGGTGAGCAAGAATTCTTATATGTTGTAGACAGTGGCTGGATTGTTAATCGTCATTGGGATGGTCACAGCAAAGAGCAATGGGATAGCCCGACTAATAATGTCATTCCACAAGCCGGATTTATTGCGAAAATGACTTTAGATGGCAAGCTTGTTTACACCATTGGCCACCCGCAAACATACGGTGCTTATACGCCTGAGCAGCCCTTTCGCCCTACTGATATAGCCATAGCTCCAAATGGTGATTTATACGTTACTGATGGTTACGGCAGTGATTTTTTACTGCACTTTGATAAACACGGCCGGTATATCAAGCACTGGGGTGGGCATGATAACAGCGATACTAACTACAACTTACATAATACCCATGGCATCGAGGTTGACTTACGTGATGCCAACAACCCGACTTTAATTGTCAGTTCACGTTTTGAACAGTGCTTAAAAGTGTTTTCTCTACAAGGTGAATACCTTTCAAAAATAAGCGCGAGCGGCGCATATATTGGTGGGCCAGTTTTTAAAGGTGAACTATTTTACGCTCCGGTGTGTTGGTCGCATATTGACGAGCGTAATGCCGATGACTCTGGTTTTATCAGTATTTTTGATCAATCAAATAAAATAGTGGCTAACTTGGGTGCGCCACAACCTGTATATATAGAAGGCGAATTACAGCCAATGCAAACAGATTGGCAAATATTTAACCATGTACACTGTATTTGTGTTGATCAAGATGACAATCTTTATGTTGGCCAATGGAACTCGTCAAATAGTTATCCTATGAAGTTAATAAAACAGAATTAATGCAATAAAAGTGAACACGATCATTGTTTATTGTTAACAATGATCGTATGTTATCCATTCTAGTTTACAACAGGATCAAAACTATTATGACAACAACTAACACTTCACTGACTGTTAACTTAATCGCGCTCAGTTTAGCCTGTATTTTTGCCAATGGGTGTAGCGATACAGATAAAACACCTGTGCAAGAGCGCGCAGCTAACACCCCAGTGGATCCTTTCTATCAAGCTGAAACATTAACTAAACTGGTTGATTTTTCAAATCAACAACAGCAAAGCTGGTTTTTCGATAAGTACACATCGCACCAATTCATTGAGTCTGCAAATAGTAATAAGTTAGCGTTAAATTTTTCTGCAAAGGGAAATATTTCTGAACTAAAAATAGCCCCACCCAGTCCTTGGGATTTATCATCGTTTAATAACTATAACGTGGCTTTTGACGTTGAAAATACCAGCGCCAGCTCTGTACACGTTTACCTCTCAATAGAAAATCCAGAAGGGCAACTACAAAGCCGCTCGGTTAGTTTACCGGCGAATTACTCAGGTACTGTCTATTTTCCTTTAGATGGTAAAGAAGCCCAAACCAATACTGGTATGTGGGGAGATGCACCACCTTGGCAAACAAATGATCGATTAATGGTGTGGCGCTCTTGGCGTGATGATGGCGGAGACTTCACAAAGATTAGTGCAATGAACCTCTTCACTATCGGTGTGTTAGAAGATAAGTCAATATTAATTGGTGATATCAAACTGAGAAAAAACCCACCATCCGATCCCAATTGGATGGTCAATATACTTGATAAATATGGTCAATACACAAAACAAACCAATGCGTTAACTATCACCTCAGATGAGCAGCTTAAACGTTTGGCTGATATTGAATTAGCTGAACTTGCAAAATCCAAAGGCATGAGCGACCGCTCTCGATTTGGTGGTTATGCCAAAGGCCCTAAATTAGAGGCCACAGGCTATTTTAGAACTGAAAAAGTAGACGGTAAATGGTGGATGGTTGACCCTGAAGGCTACTTATTTTTCTCCCATGGCCCAGCCAATGTACGCATGGCTAATCTTACCACCATTACCGGCGTAGACTTCAAAGATGATTCGGTCCGCAATCGCAGTAGCGATGAGATCACCCCTGAAGATTCGATGGGGATCATTAAAGTCTCAGATGACGCTCGCCAAAGCCGCTTTATTACCTCTGAGCTTCGTCATAATATGTTTCAATGGCTGCCCGATTACAATGAGCCACTTAGCGAGCACTACAGTTACCGACGCTCAACACATAAAGGCCCTGTTGCACATGGCGAAACATATAGTTTTTACCGTGCAAACTTACAACGTCGCTATGGCGAAACATCACCTAAATCATATTTAGATAAATGGCATGAGGTAACACTTGATCGCATGAAGGATTGGGGTTTTACATCATTTGGCAACTGGGTCGATCCAGCTTTTTACGATAAAGAATCAGTGCCCTATTTTGCCAATGGTTGGATTATCGGCGACTTTAAAACACTCTCTGGACATACTAATCACTGGGGACTGATGCCCGATTTTTATGATCCTGAATTTAAAAAACGCGCAGAAATTACCATTGATGCCATAGCTAAAAGCATTAAATCATCACCATGGTGTATAGGCATATTTATCGATAACGAAAAAAGTTGGGGCGAACGTGAAGGCAGCGTAGAAAAACGCTACGGCATCATACTCGATGCCCTATCAAAAGATGCACAGCAAAGCCCAGCTAAACACGCATTTGCAACACACCTTAAACAAAAGTACACCTCAATAAATGCACTAAATAAAGCATGGCAAAGCGATATTACAAGTTGGGATGAACTTAATAATGGCGTTACGTTTACTACCTACACTGACGCACAAATAGCCGACATATCGAAAATGTTAGAAATGCTAGGCGAACAATACTTTAAAGTAGTCAATGGTACATTAGCTAAAAAGCTTCCTAATCATTTATACATGGGTGCTCGCATGGCTAACTGGGGCATGCCAGATGAAATTATTAAAGCGTCGGTAAAATACTCGGATGTATTGAGCTTTAATATTTACGAGGAAGGTATGCAAGATCATTACTGGCAATTTTTAGAAGATGTTGACCTACCGGTTGTAATTGGCGAATTCCATATTGGTACAGCTACTGACTCTGGTTTGTTTAACCCTGGTATTGTTCACGCTGCAAATCAAACAGACCGTGCTGCTATGTATAAAAATTACATGCAAAGCGTACTCGAAAAACCCTACATGGTTGGCGCTCATTGGTTCCAATATGTTGATGAACCCGTATCTGGGCGGGCATTTGATGGTGAAAACGCCAATATAGGCTTTGTCACAACCACTGACATCCCCTACCCTGAAATGATTCAAGCGGTAAAAGACGTTACCTCTACCATGTACGAAAATCGCTACGATAAATAGCGAAAACGCTAATATGACCGGCTTCTATAAGTTTAGCCGGTCGTTAAAATGTAGTACCTAGTTACACAATTAAGTGCTGTTTTAGGTAATCTTTCATATCTACATTTAGTTGCCATTGTTGGGTCATTGGTCTATTTGAGTTGAGTTCATTAATCATATAAGGCCAAGGGCCAAACTCTGGACAGATATAAAATATTTGCTGGCCGCGTGCTTTAGCTAAATCTATGATCTGTTGCCACCATTGCACATATACATTTAATGTTTCCTGCCATTGATGGCTAAATGGGTCATTCACTTGTGCTGATTGAGTATTACCTACTCGAGCGTGAATATAATAACTGTGCTGTTGCGCGAGTTTTAGTGACTCTTGTTGTTCCTCTAAGTAACTTTCACTGACATTAGTCCAGTGGGAGAAGTCAGCATTTAATTTTAGAGCTGGAAATTGTTGAAGATACGGCACTGTGGCAAATGCTGCAAAATTAAACCGTCCTCGGTGAGTCTCGTGAGTAATTGTGATACCCAAAGTACGCTCTAACGCTAAAGCATCATTGAGTAACAAGCTGTTTTGTTCAACACTATAAAAGTCTTTTCCGGTATGTGAGTTTATAAACACTGGATTGAGTGATGCCAGAAAGCGCAATCTCGCATTAAATTTAGCGCGGTATTGTGCAAACGATTCAACCTTAGGTGCAAGCCATTGTTGTGCTACCACACTAAAATTATCTTCATTGGCGGCACGTTGAATTCCACTGATAAACTTTTCATCTGCTGGAAAGTTAATTTCTGCCCCAGCAAATCCAGCATCAAGTACCTTTGCTACAAATTCATCGGCTGCAATCCCTTCACAACCCCAGTAAGGGCATAAAAATTTTAATTTCATAATATTGCCTTTTATTTAAATTAAGCATGCGCGGCTGTTACACAATCATTGCAGCAATAAATAATGCGCGCTAAACTCAATTATACTTTGTTAACAATAAACCATATGCCAAAGACAACAATCTATTGTGAACCGTTTTCTATTAAAGACGGCTACGAGTTTGAAGTTCATCACGTTAGTTATCTTCAGCACGATGCTTATTCGTGTTTTATGCACTTTCATCAAGTGCATGAATTTATATTTTTTGAACGTATCGATGGCACTTATTTTTACCATCAAGGTGAATCAACATTAGCTGATTATGAAGCCGTGTTTACCCCCGCCATGGAAACCCATGACTTTGAGCTCAAACCTCGCTCTAAATCTTGGTACATAGTGCAATTTATGCCTGAATGCCTTGACGATCCTGCCTTAAGTGAGTTTACTGAGTTACTTAAAACCGGTTTACATTTGAGCTTTAGCATTGAAATACAAAAAAGAATTCATAAATTACTCGCGTGGATGCTGAGTGAGTTTAACGAAAACCCTAAAAGTAAAACTTGTACTCAACTGTTTAATAGCTTAATTACGATGGTGTGCGAATACGGTAAAAGCAGCTTATCGGAGCAGCAAAAACCATTAAGCGGCTCAGCCAGCTTTAAAAAGCTGGCACCGATAATTAATGAACTTAAAACAAATCACGGCTTAACCCTGTCACTAGAGCAAGCTGCAGGACTTTGTCATTTATCACCGTCGTATTTTTCGCGGGTATTTAAAAAGCACTTTAGAGTGCCTTATTCTGATTACCTTATGCAACACAAACTATACAGCGCTGCACGTCTACTAGGACAAACAGATGTATCGGTGACCGAAATAGCGTACGATTTAAGCTTTTCCAGCCCGTCGTATTTTATTAAGCAATTTAAGCATCACTTCAAAGTGACCCCCTACCAATATCGGCAACAATATCGCCAGCAATTACAGCCCTAAAGCCAGCTACTCACTTAGTAATAATGCTTTTGTAAGCGCCGTTGTGGTGTCCTTTAATACCTGTTTATTAACCAGTAAACTTTGTTTAATTGCTTGCATACCCAGTACATAGGCTTTGCTATTGTTAACCGCTTCAACACATAACAATTGCTCAGCCTTGAAATACCAAACCGAAAATTGTGTCGGCGATTCTTCACGAACAATTAATTCGTCATACCCTTGTGACAAACCAACAATTTGCAATTTGTACTCGTATTGATCCGACCAAAACCAAGGAACCGCAGGAGCTAAGGGCGCTTTATTCGTTAGACACTGCGCCACAGATTTAGCTTGATCAACAGCATTTTGTACTGACTCTAAGCGGATCCAACGTTGATAAAGTTTGCTAAAGTGCGTTGTACAATCACCAATTGCGAAAATATCAGGGTGAGACGTTTGGCAAACATCATTCACTTTAATACCTTGCTCTATCGCCAAGCTCGCATCACTGGCCAATTGTGTATTTAGCCTAACGCCGACTCCGACTAAAATAAAATCTGCGGGATAATGCGTACCATCGCTACACACAACCAAGTGTTTATTGCCTTGGTGTTGTATTTCGACAACGTCTTTCCCTGTGTGTAAAGCTACGCCTTTATCTATATGCAGCTGGGTTAAAAAGTCAGACATCACACTTGAGGTAACACGTGATAATATTTTGTCTTGCTTTTCAATCACGGTTACATCAGCGCCTAATGCAACAAATGATGACGCTGATTCAAGCCCAATATAACCGCCACCAATAATGACAACCTGTTTGTCGGTACTATTTTTTAAAGCCGCTTTAATCGCTTGGGCATCCGCAAACGTTCGCATAGCAAAATACTGAGGGTTACCCGCCTCATCAAGGGTATCGCTCAACCCAGGTATGGGCGGAATAAAAGCAGAACACCCCGTCGCTAGCACCAATTTGTCAAACGTAATACAGCTGTCATCATCTAGGATAATTAATTTTTCTTGCTTATCAATGGCTGTCACTGTTTGCCCTAATCGCAGTACTAAATTGTTATCTTTGTAGGCTTTTTCAGCTTTAAGTGGTGTTGATAATGAGTTACTTGCTTGCAATGTTTTTTTAGACAATGGCGGTCTGTGATAAGGTAACTCTGGATCACTATCTATTAAGGTAATACTGCCAAGCCAACCTTGCTGGCGTAAATTAAACGCAAGGTTTACACCTGCGTGACTGGCGCCTATTATCACTACATTTAAATCAATTGAATGCGTTGGTGAGTGTATAATTTGCATAATAAATCACCCAACTATCTAGTTAGCAACAACAAAGGTCATGCCATCGAGCTCTTCAGAGACTTCAATTTGACAACATAAACGGCTAAATTCAGTCACGTTATCATCAAGTTCTAGCATGTCGCTTTCAATTTCATCTGGTGCGCCTATTTTTTCAAAATCATCTGGCGCAACGTAAATATGACATGTTGCGCATGAGCATACGCCGCCACAGTCACCATCAATACCTGCAACGCCATTAGCGGTAGCTAACTCCATCAATGAGCCGCTGCTCCCTTCAACCTCAACAGCGCCATTGGTTTTTGTCATAAAAATTACTTTAGCCATCGTTCTATCCTCTTATGTTTTTGCACTTTCTACAGTGTTCGTTACTTTGCTTTTATACTGACTTGTAGGTAGTTAAAGCCTACCTTGCGTGAAAACTCACCGAGCTTTTCAATGTTTTCGTCGGCTTTGATTATGTCTATGCTGGCTACTTTACTTGCCATTGATAACACTAATTGACGTAATAATTGTCGTGCATGGGTGGCCCCTAAACAGTTGTGATGACTAAAGCCAAAACTCACATGAGGGTTTACTTTTCGATCAAAATCAACGTTATTTGGGTTTTTAAACACGCTTTCATCGCGATTGGCCGATGCCCAACATAGTGATATACGGCTATCCGCTTTTATTGCATGCTCACAGACTTGCGTATCTTCGGTTGCAACACGACCCATTTGTGTTAATGGTGAGAAGTAACGAATAAGCTCTTCAACAGCACGATTAATGATTTCAGGCTCAGCATGAATACGCTGTAAGTCACTGATATTTTCGCTAAAGTAAGCAATTGAATTAGTGATGGCATTTATTACCGTATCGCGGCCACCAGCAAAGGTTAGGATCATGACGCCTTTAACTTGCTCTTTCGTCATTTTTTGACCATTCACTTGCGCGGCAAGTAATACTGAGTACAAGTCGTCACTAGGATTAGCAATGGCATTATCTATTTCATTATCAATATAGTCATAGAGAATATTAGCTTTATCGCCATCTAAATCACTGTCTTCACTGCGAAATACATGAGTGCCCCAATCAATCCAGATTTGCGCTTTATCCATCGTGGTATTTAATAACAACGTCAGCGCTTTCGATTGCAGGGGCAATGCAAACTCACTCACAATATCCAGTGATTGTGCACGTAAAGCACTGTCAATTGTTTCATCAATGATCTGCTGTAAACTAGCTTGATACGTATCATCTAACGGGCGTTTAAACCATGGGTTTAATAACTCACGAAAGCCAGCATGCTCTGGCGGGTCGACTTCAAAAGGAATTTGTCGGGTTTCACGAATTGCCACTTCAGATGGAATAACAATCCGCCCAGGTTTAGCACCTGACTGAAACACCGCACAATTATGCGCGGCTTTTCGTACATTTTTTAAACCTAAGAGCATATTTACGGGATCATTCTGATCGTCCATTTGCCCAATACCCGATGTACTACGTTGCTCTTTGAATACATCAGGAAAATCACTCACACCTGTAACTTTTGCTGTCATGCTTAAATACCTTACGACCAAAAATGTAAATTTGATGCACCATACTAGTCCGATATTTTTGGCTTAAATACACAAAATAGATTAAAAAATGGTAGCTTCATGTTCTTTTTAGCATGACGTTAATAAATTCTCAGGCACAAAAAAGCCGATGCGTTTGCATCGGCTTTTGGTGGGCAAATGTGAGAGAATCCACCCTGCCTAATTACTGCTCGTTTAAATAAACGGTTTTCTTCTCAAGATATTGTTCTAAACCGTATTGGCCGTCTTCACCACCCATACCGCTTAGCTTCCAGCCATTGTGGAAACCTTGATGTTGTTCACCTAAACCACGGTTAACATACACTTCACCCACTTCCATTTCTGCAATTGAGCGATGAATGTATTCCATAGATTTAGTGTATAAGTATGCTGAGAGTCCATATTCACTGTCGTTGGTATAAGCAATGGCTTCATCAATGCTGTTGATTTTGATGATTGGTAATACCGGCCCAAAAGTTTCTTCGTGCACTAAAATGTTGTCTTGCTCAACATCAACCAGTACCGTTGGTTCATACCAATTGCCGCCTTCAAAACCTGCTACTGTGGCAACTTTACCACCAATTACAAGCTTAGCGCCTTGTGCAATGCCTTTTTCAACAATTGAGTGAATATTATTAATTTCACTTTGATTGACCTTAGGCCCCATATCTGAACTTGGGTCCATTGGGTCACCTACTTTAAGGGCTTGCACTTTTGGAATGAATTTTTCTATAAAACTATCGTAGACATCGCTGTGCACATATAAGCGCTCAGCACAGGTGCAAACTTGACCACAGTTAGCAAAACGCGCTACCACAGCATCATCAACGGCTTTATCAAGATCAGCATCTTCCATAACAATAAACGGCGCTTTGCCGCCAAGTTCCAGCATCACTGGTGTTAAGTTTTTACCACTGGCTTGATGAATAATTTGCCCAGCACGGGTACTGCCAGTCATGGTGATTAACTTTGTCAGCGGGCTTTCACATAAGTGTTGGCCAACAACTGAGCCCGTACCATTAACAATGTTAATCACACCTGGCGGAATACCTGCTTGATTAGCAATTTCACCTAGCTCCATAGTAGCTAATGGCGTTTCTTGGGTTGGCTTTATTACTATTGAGTTACCAGTAATAAGCGCAGGACCAATTTTACGCCCCGCTAATGCCAAAGGAAAGTTCCATGCTGTGATTGCCACTACCACACCGCGGGGCACTTTGTGAATGTAGATTTTTTCGTTTTCGTGGTCAGAAGGAATAATATCCCCTTTGATCGTCAACGCATTATCACAGGCATATTCAATAAATGTGGCTGTAACATTGGCTTCCATACGCGCAACATCAATTAACTTGCCTTGCTCTTGGACTAACAGCTCAGCAAGGCGCTCGTTATTATCACGAATACCTTGGGCAAAACGGCGTAAAATTGTAGCGCGTTCACGCGGTGTTTTTTGTGCCCACTGAGTTTGTGCTACCGTGGCCGTTTCAAGCGCAAGTTGTGCGTCTTCAATACTGCCTTTAGGAATGACACCCACTTGCTCGCCGGTACTTGGTGAAAGCACGCTGATGGTGTCGCTATTTGATGAGCTAATATACTCACCATTTATAAAGTTTACATTGTTTTTTATTGTCATGGTTTTATCGTCCCATCCAGCCGCCATCAACTAATAGAACACTACCGTTCATGTAGTTTGAGGCATCTGATGCTAAAAATACGGTTGGCCCTTTAAAGTCATCAGGTGTTCCCCAACGACCTTGTGGTATACGATCTAGAATCGATTTTGCACGCTCAGGGTCATTTCTTAATGCTTCGGTATTATCAGTGGCAATATACCCTGGTGCAATGGCATTCACATTAACACCTTTACTGGCCCACTCGTTAGCAAGTGCTTTGGTTAATTGACCAATCGCCCCTTTACTTGCTGCATAACCAGGTACAGTAATACCGCCCTGAAAAGTTAATAATGACGCAGTAAAGATAATTTTACCTTGCCCACGAGCCACCATTTCTTTGCCTAATTCACGGCTTAAAATAAATTGTGAATTTAAGTTAATCTCAATGATTTTATCCCAATATTCATCACTGTGCTCCACCGCCGGATCACGTAAAATTGAGCCTGCGTTATTGACTAGAATATCAATTTGAGGGTGTTCTTTTTTCACATCATTTATAAAAGCATATAAGCTCTCACGATTAGAAAAATCACATTGGTAAGCATAAAACATTTGCCCACGAGCAAGCACTTGCGTTTCAACATCTGATCCTGATTTTGCTAAACTCGCTGATACGCCAATTACATCAGCGCCGGCTTCAGCCAATGCAAGGGCCATTGCTTTACCAATACCACGGCTACAACCTGTGACTAATGCTGTTTTACCTTTAAGACTAAATTTATCTAACATGTTATTTTCCATTACTTAATTTGGCAAGAAACAAGGGCTTTCATACCCGTAGGGTTATTGTCCATGCTAGCAAACGCTGAGCTAATATCAGCCAGTTCACTGACCGAAGTAATAAATGGTTCTAAATCAATTTTGCCGCTAGCAACTAAATCAATCGCCATTTCAAAATCAGCATCTTCATAAACACGTGCGCCAACAAGCTCTAGTTCACGCCAAAAGAATTGGAACAAATCAACTGGCGGCTTTTGAGAATGGATAGCAACCATACAAATACGGCCACGTACTGCTGCAATTTGGGTCATAGCTTCAACTGCAGGTTGCACACCCGATACTTCAAAAACAACATCAGCGCCTTTGCCATCACTCCATTTAGACACATATTCTTGCAAGTCTTGTTCTAGTGGGTTGATGGTTTCAATATCAAAACGCGCAGAAAACTTACGACGCTCGTTATTTACTTCAGAGATCAACACGTCAGCACCGACACTTTTAGCAACCAAAGCCACTAATTGACCAATTGGACCGCCGCCAATCACCACTGCTTTTTCACCGGCTTTTAAGCGTGAACGCGAAATATCATGACAGGCAACAGATAAAGGCTCAATTAATGCGCCTTGCTCAAGTGTTACGTTGTCAGGTAGTTTATGAATAGTACGCGCTTTTACTGTCCATGAATTTTGAAATGCGCCAACTGAATCAATGCCCATAAATTTCAGGTTATGACATACATGACTATGACCGGCATTACATGCAGGACAATCACCACAGTAATCAAGTGGGCGTACAACGACACGATCACCCACTTTTAAGTTAGTCACATTGCTACCAAGCTCTGCAACCACACCTGAAATTTCATGACCTATGGTATGCGGTGGGTTAACGCGCTGATCCATTACGCCATGATAAATATGCATGTCGGTACCACAGATGCCAACAAAACCAACATCTAAACGTACTTCATCCGCTTGTGGCTTTACTTGTTTTCCTTCGACGATGCGAAATGACTTATTGCCAATATATTCTGCTGCTTGCATGGTAAATACCTTATGATTGCTTAACTAAATGAGGCTTAACTAATTGCGCGTCAAACTCGACACCGGTACCAATTAAATCTGGTGCACAGGCTTCGCCGTTATCAAGTTGCAATGGTCGCGTGGTGTATTCATCTATCGGGAATGAGTGTACTTCTAAGAATCCCGCATGAGGTTGTGAAGCCAATAGCGATACATGTAATTCATGCATACCGTGGCTACAAATCGGCAAGTTGTGGGTATACGCTAAACTAGCAACATGTAACCACCCTGTGATACCGCCGATATTTGAGGCATCGGGTTGTAAAAAACCAAGTTTTGCTTGATCAATCGCATAACCAAATTCATGTAATGTATGTAGGTTCTCACCCATAGCTAAAGGAATTGAGGTCGCTTGCGCAATCCGTGCAAACCCTTTGTAATCATCTGGAATTGTTGGCTCTTCAAACCAGGTTATATCAAACTGCTCAATGGCTTTTGCAAAACGGATAGCATGTTCTACATTCATCGAGTAATTAGCATCAACCATTAACGTTTTATCAGCACCAATTAGCTCACGAACGGCGGCCACTCGTGCCACATCTTCTTTATAATCTTGTTTGCCTACTTTAATTTTTACCGCATTAAAACCACGGTCTAAGTAAACTTGAATATTCTTAAGTAGCTTTTGCTGATCAAAGTTAAGATCTATACCACCGGCATAACACGCGGTTTTATCTCTGTGTCCACCAGCAACTTGCCAAAGTGGTGCTGATAAGCGTTTACATTTGATATCCCACAATGCAATATCTACTGCAGAGATTGCAAAGCTTAATAAACCACCGCGGCCTACGTAATGTAGGTCCCACTGTAGCTTATCCCAAATTGACATAATTGCTGATGAATCAGCCCCGATCAAACCAGGTTTAATTTCGTCATTTAATAACGAATAAATAGCGCGGCCACCTTTACCGCCAGTATAGGTGTAACCCATACCTTCGTAACCGTCTTTGGTCATTACACGCACTGCGATAACTTCAAAATGAGTATGATCACCGTGTTTAGCATCACTTAACACCTCAGCGAGAGGAATTTGGTAATACTCTACTTTTATATTTTTTATTGCTCGCAATGAATCTCTCATCTAGCCACCAGTTTAGTTTACAAGATACTGTCTATTGTTAACAATCTACAACAACATAAATTTATTGTAAAGGTAATATAGTTAATAAAATGAAAATAACTTTGCCGTAGACGTGCAGCTAAGAGTGGCCTAGCAAGTTAAGCAGCAACCACTTAACTTGCTAGTGATTTAAACGACTATTGAAGATCAGTGTTTAAAGAAAATGTCAGTAAATGTGTATGAGCGGTTATGTACACACGGTTTTGTTGGGCATTAAATGCTAAATTTGCGCTGATGGTAGGCAATGATACTTTGGCTAATAGCTGAGCGTATTCATCAAACAACCAAAGCCCACCAGGCCCTGTTGCAAATATAATCCCACTGGGATGAATTTTTAATCCATCCGGTAGACCATGGCTGTTATCTGCCACTGCGGGCAATTGATAAAATAACGCTTTATTTTTAACAGTACCATCTTGGTTTAATTGATATCGATACCAAGCGGGTTTATCAGGGTTTGATGCCGCCACATACAGTGTTTTTTCATCCCCAGACAACGCAACCCCATTTGGGTAAATTAATTGCTTATCAAGCACATTAAGTTGGCCTTTTGCATTCAATGAATATACCCCTTGGAAGCTTAGCTCTTTAGCGGGATCATCAAGCTGCTTAGCCAGTCCATAAGGGGGATCACTAAAAAATAGAGTACCTTGCTGATTAAAAATACCATCGTTTGGACTGTTGAGCTGTTGCCCTTGATAACGACTCAATAATTCGCGATAGTTTGTTTTTGGATCATTAACCGACGATGCCATAGTGACAATTTTTCGTGAGCGTGATTGTAATAACACCAACTCATTGTCGTTATTCAGGACTAGGCCATTTGAGTAACCGCTATCGGCTAAATAAAGGTGCACACCTTGCTCAGGCTGATAGCGATAGACTCGGTGGGTGGGAATATCTGAAAACAACAAATACCCGCCGTCTTCAACCCATACAGGCCCTTCAAGCCACTCAAAGCCGGTAGCCAGTGTTTCGATTGGTGTATCTAAATTTAAAACCTGCAACGCCCTGTTATCGTAGATTTCATACGGGCCTTGTTTTATCACTGGCTCTGCATCTACAGCGGTGCTAATAAGCACAGCTGTAAGCACTACCCAAGCCTGAATATAACTAGTTAGCATTATTTGTATACCTGCGTTGATAAAGTTGCTGATTAACTTCTTTAGCAGCATTAACAAGGGGCATGTAAGGAATATCTGCCACATTAACAAAGCCAACGTTATAATTTTCGCCATCATAGGCACGCCCTGTTAATGGCGAATCTATATATTGAAACCAATGTGCCCCGACAAAATATGGATTATCGATCACGCTATACATATATTGTTGGTATTTAACACCGCGGTCGTGTTGCGACTCGGCATGAATAAGCCCTGGGTTTAATAGCCCAGAATCTAACGCCCCATTATGAAATTCACCAATAATGCTTGGCTTATCAATGTCTGCTAAAAAGTGCCAAAAATCATCATTGAGCCCTTCTCGGTAGTAGTTATAGCTAACCACATCAGCATGAGCAGCTGCTGCGTTACGAATTTCTGGCGTCATGCCCCAGTCAGCAAAACGAGCTCCCATATAGAGATGGTTTGGTAAGTGTTTTGCTGTTGCTTGCTCTACCACGGCAAAATATTGGTTAGCATAATGAAATAGCATAGTGGAAAAATCAGCTTCGACTTGCTTGTTGATATTTTTGACTGTAATGCCACTAGAAAACTCATGCCACGATGCAATACTGCTGTTCCAGCTAGCATTCAAAGCAGCTATATCTTGGTACTTATCTTTCATCAGTTTTACGAATTCAGCTTTAGTAGGGCTTTGTGTTGCATCTACAGATAATGTGTTGATCACTAATCCATATTGCGAATTAACTGAGCCCATCATGCCCCAGCTTTTTTCATTATCAATAAAAACACCAACACACCATGGACTATTGTTCACTTGCGCTGCCACGGTTGCTAAGGTGATATCCGCGCGCTTAATAAAAACAGGATCAAATGGATCAGGTAACGGGCTCCAATAATCATTACCACTGCTTACTGTTTTAAAATCACCGATGATCCAAGCATTGGCAAAGTAAGGAAGTCGGTTTTGCTGATAGTAATCATCATCAAGCCAGTTACCAAACGAGGTGAACCCCCACGACAACATACGATCTGTCGTGGTATCGCGCCATTTTTTCATTAATGTTTGCTCATCACGTGTTTGGTATTTGCGCTGTAAGTTTGCTCGATAAAAACTAAATGTTTCACCTTTTTTAACTGCCCCACTATGCACTTCACGGCGATAGCCATAATTGTCGGCAAGAGGATCATCACTGTCAGGCAACCAATTAAACATGTTAGCGCGCAGCTCAGAGCTGATATAACGTGATGGCCACGCAGCCTTTGGTGCCGTATTTAAGCCGATTGAATCCTCAGGAGTCAGATCACCCGCCGCCCTTTGCGTAATGTACTTTTGGTCAAAGTCGTAACCTGTAATTGTAGTGGTATTCGCTAAGCGTACATTGGCTATACCGGTTGAAAAAAATAAATAACCTTGCGGGTCAACTAAACTCCATTTGCCTTGGTACTTTTCGGTTCTAAAGTAGCCAGTTGCTTTAAGTTTTGGCCCTGCTTGCCAACCACTAAACGTTGAGCGCCCCTCAACAGGTGACTTTTTCAGTTGTATTTGCTCTTGCGCTGAGATTGCAAGTAATTGCTCTGTGGATGAAACTTTGTTGCTAAAATCACGCTTGGCATTTTGGCCAAACTCATCCACCAAGCCTACTAGGTATTCGGTGTCAAAGTTAGTTGGCTTGATTAGTCTTACATTATCGATTAGTAATTGCTTATCCGCTAACAAACCTTTTGTGCCAAACATCACCTTGGTTACTTTACTAACATCAATTTTCTTTTCACCCCCTCGGTACAATACCGGGGTATAACGACTATGCCAACTAGGCGGGTTGGAGCGTATCCCCGACTCTGTATTTAAATCTGCCCCTTTTAACTCAATATAATAAGTATTATTTGATTCAGCTGGCACCACTACACTGCGACTTTGTGCTCTACCGTTATCATCCACTGTTTTTATATATAACTGAGTAGATGCCTTATCAGGGTTTTCTATATCAAGTGCAAAAGCAAAGTTGCCTAACGCTTGCCAATTCCACGTTGAGCTATTTACAAATTCAATATCGCTTTCGTGATGAGTTTTGGCTGCAAATATAACCTGTAACTTATGATTACCTTGCTGTTCAATTAGCTTAGTCGTGGTATTGTGATGCTGTAAAAAAGACTGGTATTCAGGTTTTTCGAAATCCCACAGCATGTGCTCTTTTTTTGTTGTGTCGACTACGGGCGTGTTTTCTTCGAGTTGATTATTAGTACAACCTGACAACATAGTGCCTAGCAGTAGTACTGATGAGATATAAATATTGTTGTGTGTTTTTTTCATAGCAAGCCTATTCTTTTATTATGAAAGAACCGCTTTTGTAATAAAAGCGGTTAGGTACTATGTAGAATAATTACACAACACAAAACCAATAACAATTAATTGTTAACAATTTCACGTTTGTAAAAAATATGCTGCTTTTTACTCAATCAGCTGAAAACGTTGATTATCGCCGTTATAACACTGCCACTGCACAACTGACGCGCCATTGGTTTGTAATTTACCAGCTATATCAATACATTTATTACTTAAGCTTGCTCTAAGCTCAAAGTAGCCATCACCCGTGCTATTGAGAGTAAAGCGTTGATTGGCTTTTGTGTGATCACACACCCACTGTTCAACCCCAGCGCCATTTGAGGTACTTGAGTTAGCAATTTGCATACACAAGCCAGTTAATTGTGAGCTGATAGCATATTCGTTATTTGTGAGTTCAACGAGCTCAAATGCTTGGTTCTCGTTATTAGAATTACAATTCCATTGCTGATAAGTACTGCCGTTATTCATTGCACCGTTTTTAATATCGATACACTTTTGACTGTGTTTTGCTTTAATTTGCGCGCCACTAGTAACAGAGCTTGTATTTGCTGCATTTACGGGTTTATACACGCGCACCCAATCAACGTACATTTTATTTTTACTGTCATCAGCTAGGTCTGCATCAGTTGCAATATTACCCGCTTCTGAGCGCCAATCATGATCTTCAGTATCAATAATAATATAAGCAGATTGATCCATATTATGTGTGTTCTTATTTAACGTAGCCCCAGAGTAGTCTTTGTCTTTCATGACCACTTGTGCCCAAGAACCATCTGGCGTTTGCTGGCCATCAATATAAAATGTGACATCTGTTGGACTTTTCCAATACACACCAAAGCGATGAAAGCCTTCTCGCCAGTATGTTCCCCAGCTTGGCGTATTATGGGTTTGGTCATTGTAATCACTGATTATTTGATTTGTTTGTTGATCGCGAATAAAAACATGGAAGTTCGTCGACATGTTTCTAGCAAACCATTTATCACGCGCACCACCGTATACTTCTAGTACATCAATTTCGCGTTCATCATTATCGCTAAGCAACCAAAAATTTGAAGATAACTCTAGGTTACTCACCTTAATACTGGCTTCTAAAAAGATTGGGAAAGTGACTTTCGTTTTTGAAGTGATCACCCCAGCATTGACTTGATCAGTACCTGCACGACGTGAAGCACTTATAATCAAATTACCATCAGAGACCCAAGACTCATCGCGTTGCCAATAGGTCAAGCCTGGACCTGTCCAGCTATTAAAGTAGGTATCGTTCCATTTACTGGTAAATGCCGCCGGCTTCCCTGTGTAATTAAAAGAGTCTGAGTAGGCTTCTTGTAACTGCCAGACTTTACCATTGTCAGGCGCGACTGGTAATGGAATTGCATCCCAATCGTTGGCCATTAAATTTGTAGATGTTAAAACACAGCCGATCAACAAAAGGTTATTTTTCATTTTTGCCTCTTAAAAGTTAGATGTTGTCATTTTGGTCACACAATGTGACCAATACAGACTAGTACAAATAAAAGACAAAACAAACAAATTGTTAACAAAATATTTTTAACAATACACAGTGCATTATGGTCAATTTCTCCTACTTTAGGCATGACTAACATGTTATGCGTGTCTCAATAAAAAATACTTCAACAATAATAGAAAAGCTTTTATGGTGCTAAAAAATATAATAGTTAAGGAGCTACACTATATTATAATATTAAACTTTGGTGCGTTACTGCTGGTAAGCTGTAGTAAACCTATAAATAAAATCAACTCAATTTCATGATAAAAGCAGCCTTATTAATATGACTAAACTTATGACTACTCACTATCATGTGACTGAGAATTTGATTAAAAATTTCGACCTTGAGATATCAAATCCAAGTAACTATGCACCTTTAAATATTTATGCCAACGACGGCTCCTATTTGAAAATCGAAACATAGGCAAACAGATTCTAAATGCATTCGTAGGGGTTCCTCAGCAAGGTGACACGACCCTAACCTTCAAGACCAATGTAAATCACAAAGGACACCTGATTTAGCGCATTATTTGCTATTTAGAAAACTATTTTTACCACTAAAAATTAATTAATAGATTCAACTACAACTTAGTTGATTAAAGCGATACCTACTCCCTGTGCCCACGCCGAAATCGGTGGTTTGAATCCACTCAGTCTTACCAAAATTATTCATTCCACTGAATCAAATTAATTAACCAATTAATAGTTCAACCATAGCTCAGTTGGTTCGAGCGCTACCTACTTTAAATCCTAGCTATGAATGCAAACACCCGCGGTGTTTATAAATTCGTGTCAACAAAAGCGCCCTCATATTACTTATTTATTAATTCATTTTGTTATTCAAGGTCAAATTTAGTCATTATTTAAATGCAATGATTTTGTTTGATTTATATACTATTTGTTTACAATTTGATTATAATCGCTTAGTGGGTTTTTATAGTGAGTTTAGGCATGGCGCGGGCTGGTATATTAACAGTATTTTTTTTCTGTGCTTTTTTTAGCCCGCTAACACATTCTTATCCACTTAATAACAATAACACTACCATAGAGGATGATAACCTGTGGCGTCCTGTTACAGCATTCAATACGCCTCCTTCTGCACAGCAAGTTATTACATCACATAAAAACGGTACCGAAACAAGTAGTTTGCTCGGTAAAAGTGGCGCTGTAGTGACAAAAGTGGCACTAAATAGCCCCGCCACTGGTGATTGGTATGTGCTTCCTCAGGCCAATTTTATCGATGTTGGCCTAGCCTTTTGGCAAACCGAACAGGGGGATATAGTTAAGCTTGCTGATTTTTCGCAGACTCATGTAAACCAACAGGCCATTTTAATGCATGGTCAGGCATTTAAACTGCCCTTTTTTGAACCAAGCAAGGGCTATTTGTGGATATATTTAGAAGCCAAACATTACCCTACCCCAGTTGATCTGACTATTTTAGATGAGGGTGCATTTTTACATCATCAATTTTATATAAACTCAATAAGCCTTATTGCTATTTCAGTCATGCTTACTTTAGCAATATTGGCCTTGGTAATGTTTTTAAATGTAAAACAAAAAGTGGCCTTATTTTGTGCTGGCTATGTTGGTTTACATGGCTTTGGTTGGGCGTTTGCCTCAGGTGCTGTCAATGCAGTTTACGCCAGTCCCACTTTTAATAAACATTACTTAGGTATGTATTTATTCGCCTTTGCTGTGAGTTGCGCTGGCGCATTTACCTACTACCTATTTAACTTTTATAAAGAAAAAACAAACAAGCTGACACGCGCATTAAAATACTTCTCTATTACTGCCTTTGTATGTGGCGTTTGCAGTCTATTAATGCCCTTTTATGTGGTGTTTTATACCGCGCATTTTTTAGCAGCAATATGGGTTACGCTTAGTTTAACTACCGGGTTTGCTATGCTTAGCCTGAACGATTTTAGAGCCAAGTACTTTTTATTTGGCAATGTGCTCTATAGCCTCTCATTAGTAGTCTACGTTGCGTTTCATTTTAATTTAATAAATGCAACATCAGCAGAAATCTTTGTGCTGATCGCTTTAGCAATAGATTGCGTGTGTATATTATTATCTTTATCTGAGTGGCTGAAGTTAAAGCATCAAGCGTTTAATACCTTATTGTATGAATCTCGCTTTGACCCTCTAACCCAAGTTGGCAACCGATTATTATTAGATGATGAGCTGGTTAAACTTGCACATAGTGCTTACATCATTGTGTTTATAGATTGTGATGGAATAAAAAAAATAAACGATGGGCTTGGGCACGCCAAAGGGGATGCGTTTTTAATTAATGCAGCAAAATTAATGACACACTATTTAGCGCAAGACGGCACCGTATTTAGAACCGGGGGCGATGAATTTATTTGGTTATGTAAAGTCAAAAACAAATCACACCTCCCCCAGCTTAAAACCACGCTCACCCAAAAGCTCAAAGCATTACATAACACTATACAGCGTCAATGGCCGCAATCAGGTATTAGTTATGGCATAGCATCAAGCGATGAATGCCAAAACCATACCGAGTGTTTAACCTTAGCGGATCAGCGTATGTATAACTTAAAATCAGCCCATAAACTCAAAGTATGCTGAGTTAATAGTGTGCACTTTTGGGCTTGTTACTTACCATAGTGTATTTAGATCATTAACCGTGTTAAGTACACTCGTGTATCCACCAGTAACTACGTACCATTGTGTTGGATTTAGATAATAAACATGATTTTTTTGCCAAGCGTTGGAATTTTTTATAAAAGGTGAACTAGTTAATGCTTGCTTAATATTACTTTGTCCTGCGGTTGCTAGCCCTCTGTCGAGTATAAATAACCAATCAGGTTTTTTTTCTATGTATGCTTTTGTAAGGGTTGCAGCATGTTTGGCTTTTTGTGCTTTAGTTTGCTTTTTATTTGCTTTACTGTCGGTTTGTTTATTAATTTTACCAACGCTTGGAATACCTAACAGGTCATACACCATACCAAACCTATCGCCAGGTAAATGTGCAATAAACACATCTTTTACGGTAAATAAAACTAGCCCTGCACCTTTACTTTTTGCTTTAGCCTGCAAAGTTAGGATTTTACTGTTTAGCTTTTCCCACAGTGACTTTGCTTGTTGTTTTTTATCAAAAATACTGCCCAGTAATAAAACATTTCTTTTAACGCTAGGCACAAAGCTATCGGCATTAACGGTTAAATCAATAGTTGGCGCAATACCCGATAATTTATCAAGGGTCTTACGGCTTCGGCCACCCACAATAATAAGGTCAGGTTTTATATCTTTTAGCTTTGCATAGTCGGGTTTAAATAAACTACCCGCTATTGCTTTATCAGAGGTGTTATAACCTGCCAAATAATCTGGGAACACGCCCTTAGCTACAGCGGTTACTTCAACATCAAGCGCTGTTATGGTATCGAGTACACCTAAATCAAAAACAACCACTTTTTTAGGTTTTTGTTTTATAACAACAGGCTTCTTTCCTGCATGCTCTATTGTTAAAGGGTAGTTGGCAAAACTTGCCACTGAATAAAAGCCGAACACTAAAATTATAAGTATATTTAAAAATTGACCGTACATTATTACTATTTCCTTTTGTGTAAGTATAGGTAATTGGTAGGCCATGCTATCACGCACACCTAAAAATGATAATGAGTCGTATTTGTTTTATTGGGTATGAAAGCGGTTTTTTGCGTTGCAGTTTCTAGAACACTAAGACACTTCTTCGCGTTTGTGAGGGTCTGTTGATCTTTGCGGACTAAAATTTGTTTAAACTAGGGGCTATTTAATCACAGTGCGATTTTTGTAACATGATGGATTAAGCAAAAGCCGAATTACTAAGAGTAAATAGTCCCCAGGGAGACCCTTTGGGCAGCGGCTGTTTGGCGTTAATACGACGTTAGCGCCTATTTATAGGGAATAACGAGATAGGCTCGACTTTGCCTAAATACCAAACAGACTGATGAGAAGTTAACTTAAAAGCTCAACATACTCTAATTACTATTACATACTTTGGCATATTTCAGTGTTCCAGGCTTTAGGTAAATTACCTTTAATATGATCTATAAAGGCGCGTTGCTTTTTCGCTAATTTACCAAATGGGTAACATAGCCAAATAGGCAGTGGATCCGCTACCCAGTCGTTTAAACAACGCTCAAAACACCCAGGGTGAGCATTGAGCCGCATGCTGGCTTGCCACAGTGGTAATAAACCCAGCCCATGCCCATGGCTTATTGCATCCCCCTGTAACACGAGCTGATCAGACTGAATACGTGATGAAGGTACCGGCACACTTAATGTTGTCCCACGCTGATCAGTCATCACTAGCTGCTCGCTTTTATTCCCAAGTAATTGAAGCCATTGTGTGTTTATCAAATCTTCCGGTGATTGTGGGTAGCCGTTACG
This sequence comes from Pseudoalteromonas sp. P1-13-1a, assembly GCF_001401875.1. Classification (NCBI taxonomy): domain Bacteria; kingdom Pseudomonadati; phylum Pseudomonadota; class Gammaproteobacteria; order Alteromonadales; family Pseudoalteromonadaceae; genus Pseudoalteromonas; species Pseudoalteromonas sp. P1-13-1a. The sequence continues at coordinate 115,413 of NZ_LKDV01000004.1, forward strand.
GCTAAAATACTCTTTACTACCAAATACTCCTTGCCATAACATGCAGAGTTTTTCTTGGCGTTGGCTGGTCTCTGGGAGAGAGCCCATACAAAGTAAAATATGATCTCGCCACTGATTTGAATTTGCCTTTATATCTGTTTTTAAAGTCACGCTCACATCAGGAAAGCGCGTTAAAAACTGAGCAACCACATCGCCTAGCCAACCTCTTAATAAACCATTATCAACATACACAACCACCTCGCCTTGTATCTTTTCATCGAGTGTAGCTAGTTCATGTTTGGCCTCATTAGCAATGCGAAGTATTTGCTCGCAATAACTATAAAAGCGCAGCCCTGCCTCCGTAGGGACTAAGCTTTTAGGCATTCTTTTTAATAAAGTATAACCTGTATCTTGCTCTAAATTTTTTAGGTGTCGGCTAAGAGTTGATTTAGATAACTGAAGCGTTTTTGCAGAACTTGATAAACTGCCCGAACTAACAACAGACACAAAACTATGTAATTCTTTAAACTGTAACACTATAACCTCCTGCAACGTTTGAAATAAAAAACAGGCTTATACCTACAGTTAAACCTGTTTGTCATAAACAAACGAGTGCAATGTGTTGCGGCTTTTGCAACACATTGTTCCATTCAATTTTCTTTACATGATAACAATAAGAATTATCATTTGCACTTTATAAATAAAGGTCTACACGTAAAGGAGAACATTTTAATGTGCAACCGCTCATTGTTTAAGCAAGCACCATTGACCTGTAAAAAGTTGCCTTTGGCTATTTTTGTCCCTTTAGCCATGGGAGCTTCGGCCACAGAAAATAACAACGAAATGGAAACAATGGTTGTAACAGCAACCGGTTACCAACAAAAAATTATAGACGCCCCTGCTTCTATCTCGGTCATATTACAAGAAGAGTTACGTAAACAGTCTTATACCACTGTGGTGGATGCTGTTCGCGATATACCCGGCGTATACGTCAGTGGGGGCGGTAATATGCAAGATATTAGTATTCGTGGTATGGATGATCAGTACACCCTATACCTTGTTGATGGCCGCCCTATTTCAGCGGGTCGCTCTGTCAATACCAACGGTGCCGATGGAGGCAAACAAATTGGTATTCCACCGCTTGCAATGATTGAGCGTGTAGAAGTTATTCGCGGCCCTATGTCATCGCTTTATGGCTCAGAGGCAATGGGGGGTGTAATTAATATTATTACCCGTGCAGCCCCTCAACACTGGTCAGGCAGTTTGGCGGCCAGTTATACCTCATCGATGAATGATGTAAGTAATGATGAGTACAATAGTGACTTTTATCTGGGCGGCGCTTTAATAAAAGACGTATTAGGCGTTGAGCTTACAGGGTCTTTACAGCATACCGATGAAAGTGGTTATTCAGGCGGTGGAGACTCTGCTGCAAGCCGCCCTGATTCGGATACAACGCAATTAGGTGTAAAATTTAATTGGGCTGTAAATGCTAAAAACCGAATGAGCTTAGCTTACAATACATCAAACATTGATTTTAAGCATACGCCAGGTGAGTCTATTGCGGCTGATGCCGAAGGGTCTCAATACGAATATGAGAAGCAAATGTATGTAGTTACTCATAATGGTAATTATGGCAAGCTAACTACAAATACGTATCTTCAGCAAGACTTATCGGAACGTGTTCAAAATGAAGATAAAAAAGAAGAAGTGATCACGCTAAATAGTTCGGCAACTTACGCAGGCGATAAGCACATTTATACTGTTGGCGCACGCTATAAAACAGAAGAGCTCGTTGATGAAACCAACGGTTTACTTGATGCTAATGTTGCTATTGCAAGTGACACGGTAGATCGGTGGATTGGTGCTTTATTCACAGAGGTTGAGTGGAACTTTATTGACGACTTAGCCATAACAACAGGCTTAAGATACGATAACGATGAACAATTTGGCTCGCATTGGTCACCCCGCCTGTATGCCAACTGGCATACCACTAATAATTTTACTATTAAGGGCGGTGTTTCTACCGGGTATACGCAACCTTCACTCTCTCAAGCCACAGCTGGCTTTGGACGCGGTACTGGTGGCGGCGGGTCGCCTAATTTATCTGCAGATGGGACATCAATTTCACGTGCCTTGATCATAGGTAATCCTGATCTAGAGCCTGAAACCAGCGTAAACTACGAAGTAGGTTTTATTTATAACGACCCCAAAGTAGGTCTATCCACTAGCTTAACGCTTTATCAGACAAACTTTGATGATAAAATTGCAGAAGATAGATACTGTGTTAGCGAAAATATTGATAGGAATGACTTTGAAAACTACCAATGTGAATTCAGCGGCAATACCTATCAGTTTTTAAGTACGCAAAAAAATATCTCAAAAGCGCAGATGCAAGGGTTAGAAGCAACGATAAGCTACCGTATTAACCAAAGTTTACGTGTTAAAGGCGACTATTCTTACACTGATTCTGAGCAAAAAACAGGTGACTTTGCAGGCGAGCCTTTAAATAAAATACCAAAGCAAATGGCTAACATTAGCTTAAATTGGGATGCCAGCGATACTGTAAATTTATGGAGCCGTGTAAATTATCGTGGCGAAACAACCGACTACTTAAGTCGTACCAGCCTAAGTGATGGCACTCCGGGTTACACCATGATGGATATAGGTGCTCGTTATTGGATTACTGATGACTTAAAACTCATGGCTGGCTTATATAACGTAACAGACCGTGTAGTTACCAACGAGACTTATGGCGTTGTATTAGATGGTAGAAGGCTTACTCTAAGCTTTAACTATGACTTTTAATACACTCTAATTTAATAGGGGCGTTTAACACGCTCCTATCTTCCCTATTTTGCCAATTTATTTAAATAACCTTACAAATCCCTATCCACGTTGATTCATTATAAAACTTGCCATTAATGGCTTTGATAACCTACCGCCCCTTATGCAGCATTTAATTAAATTACATGAAATTTATTAAACGGCTAAACAGTACAAAAAAAATAAGAACAAAGTTATACTGGCGCTAATTTGTCTGGCGAATAAAGCTATAAGTAATACGATTAAATTACCCCAATTAGGAGTTGTACATGGAACATATTATTTCGGGCGTGGCTAAGTTTCAAAAAGAAGTTTACCCATCAAAAAAAGCAGCGTTTCAAAAACTAGCCAATGGTCAAAACCCAGAAGTGTTATTTATCACCTGTGCCGACTCACGTATCGACCCTAACTTAGTAACTCAAACCGAACCCGGTGAATTATTTATTTGCCGTAACGCGGGCAATATTATCCCGCCGCACAGTAATCAAACCGGTGGCATGACTGCCTCAATTGAATTTGCAGTGGCAGCGCTGGGCGTATCACACATTATTATTTGTGGACACTCAGACTGTGGAGCAATGAAAGGCGCTATAAATACTGAGGGGTTATCAAGCTTGCCGCACGTAAAAGAGTGGCTTGGTCACAGCCGCGTAGCAACAGAAGTTGTAAAAGAAAAATGCGGTTGCGCAGAGCTAAATAATAACGACCACCTAGGCTTGGTAATCGAAGAGAACGTAGTACAACAGTTACAGCATATAAAAACACACCCTGCTGTGGCTGCAAAAATTGCAACTGGTCAAATTAAGCTACACGGCTGGGTATATGATATTGAATCTGCAGAAATTAAAACCTACGATGAAGCAACAGGCAGCTTTAAACCTGTTGAAGATACCGATGTAGAAACCCTGGCAAAGCAAAGTAAGTAAGCCGCTTTACAGTATTAATACGCCTAGTGTTTTTTATCTCAAAATAACATTAGGCGTATTTTTTTATTCATACCCTAAACGTCTCCCCCGTTATTAGTTAACAGCACAAAATGCACTTTTTTGACTACTTAGCACGTCGTAACCTCTTTATTTGCACTTCTATAGTGCTAGCACCGCACCAAAACCACTCAAATATGTGTAAATAAAACCATTCAAAAGCAGTGTAGCTCTTAAAAAACAAACACTTATAAAATTGGTCGTATTTTTGCTTACAAGATAACCATACTGTTCGTTATTAAAACGACACACATTTAGGTTGTTATGACCACAGGCAAAGAAGCCCGCTCGCAGTTACATTAACTTGTATCTGTGGCGGGCTTTTTTGTTTTAAATTAAACCGTCATTGAGGGGATACCAATGCAAACACCAACAAAAATACTCATTATTGGTAATGGGATGGTTGGGCACCATTTTGTAGAGCAAATGCGCCAAAGCGACGCTAATGCACACATTACCGTACTGTGCGGGGAAGCAAATTTAGCATATGACCGTGTTTACTTATCCAGCGTATTTGATGGTAAAACAGCCGCCGATTTAGCCCTCACCACCTTTGATAATTACCAGCAGTTAAATATAAATGTACATACTAATCAGTGGGTTAATGAAATAGATAAAACAAACAAAGTAGTTAACACTCAAACTGGTGATACGTTTAGTTACGATAAGCTTATTTTAGCAACAGGGTCATACCCGTTTGTACCGCCTATTAAAGGGAATGACCAACCCCATTGCTTGGTTTACCGTACCCTAGAGGATTTAGAGCAAATAAAAGCAAGCGCCGCTCAAAGTAAAAGTGGCGTAGTGATAGGTGGCGGTTTATTAGGACTTGAAGCGGCCAATGCAATTAAGCAACTTGGACTTGATACACATGTTGTTGAATTTGCACCGCAACTTATGGCAGTCCAACTCGACTCTCAAGGTGGCACGCTGTTAAAAAATAAAATAGAAAAGCTGGGCGTGAGCGTGCATACCGCTAAGGTCACCAGCGAAATAGTAAAAGGCGAAACAAGCCGTTACAGACTAAATTTTTCAGATAGCACGTTTTTAGAAACCGACTTAATTTTGTTCTCGGCCGGTATTCGCCCTTACGATGAGCTAGGTAAAGTAGCCGAGCTAGAACTAGGAGAGCGCGGCGGTATTGTAATTAATAACCAATGCCAAACATCAGACCCTGATATTTATGCCATTGGTGAGTGCGCCCTTTGGGATAAAAAACTTTTTGGTTTAGTAGCACCTGGCTACAACATGGCCCGCGTTGCAGCAAGTCAACTCACAGGCGGCAACCTTGAGTTTTTAGGCGCCGATATGAGCACAAAATTAAAGCTCCTTGGTGTAGAGGTAGGTTCTATTGGCGATGCGCACGCTAAAACCCCCGATTGCAAAGTGCTCATTTATCAAGATCCTATTCGTGATTGTTATAAAAAAATTATTTTAAATGAGGCCGGCAATAAGTTATTAGGCGCAGTACTTGTTGGCGATACTAGCGATTACGACACACTGTTGCAGTACATGTTAAACGACATGGAATTACCCGCACACCCTGAGTGCCTCATTTTACCTGACAGCGAAGGCGCACCTGTTTTAGCTGGGAATGCCCTGCCCGATACCGCCACCATTTGTTCATGCCACAATGTAAGTAAAGGCGATATAGTGGGTGCCATTGATGGCGGCTCATGCGATTTATCTGCAGTTAAAGCGTGCACCAAAGCCGCCAGTGGCTGTGGCGGCTGTGCCGCGTTATTAAAATCGGTAGTCGACAGTGAGCTTGAAAGCCGTGGCGTTGAAGTAAATAACCATGTGTGTGAGCATTTTGCTTATTCACGCCAAGAGCTACTGCATATAGTAAAAGTAGAAAGCATTAAAACCTTTGATGATTTACTCACTAAGCATGGCAGCGGTCATCACGGCTGTGAAATATGTAAACCCGCAGTGGCTTCTATTTTAGCCTCAACATGGAACGACTTTATTTTAGAGCCTGCTCATGTTGGCCTGCAAGACACTAACGACACTTACCTTGCTAATATGCAAAAAGATGGCTCCTACTCAGTAGTGCCTCGTATTGCTGGTGGTGAAATTACCCCCGACAAACTCATTGTTATTGGCCAAGTGGCCAAAGACTTTAATCTGTATTGTAAAGTCACCGGTGGGCAGCGTATTGATTTATTTGGTGCACGCCTTGAAGAGCTCCCTATTATTTGGGAAAGACTTATAGCCGCAGGTTTTGAAACAGGCCATGCGTATGGTAAATCGCTCAGAACGGTTAAATCGTGTGTTGGCAGTACGTGGTGTCGCTATGGTGTACAAGACAGTGTTGGCCACGCAATAGCGATTGAAGACCGCTACAAAGGATTACGCGCACCGCATAAAATTAAAATGGCCGTTTCCGGCTGTACTCGCGAATGTGCTGAGGCACAAAGCAAAGATATAGGCGTAATAGCGACCGAAAATGGCTGGAACTTATACGTGTGTGGTAATGGCGGTATGCGCCCACGCCATGCTGATTTATTTGCGACCGACTTAGATACCGACACACTCATTAAATACATTGACCGTGTGCTCATGTTTTACATTAAAACCGCCGATAAGCTACAGCGCACCTCAGTGTGGTTGGAAAATTTAGAGGGCGGGTTAGATTATTTAAAAAGCGTAGTAATAGACGACAGCTTAGGTATTTGCCACGAACTTGAAACACAAATGGCGCTTATAACTAAAACTTATGCCTGCGAATGGAAAAAAGCAGTCGAAAGTCCTGAGGCCTCAAAACGGTTCCGCCAATTTATTAATAGCCCAGATGCCGATAGCAATATTTTATTTGTACAAGAGCGCAACCAAATTCGCCCTGCTACTGAGTCTGAAAAACGTAACCAACAAAATTCAACAAACCGTATCCCCGTAATGGAAATTGAGCAGGAGCAAGCTGATGTATTGGCATAAAATTGGAACAACCGATGACCTAGTTGCTAATAGTGGCGTATGCGCATTAGTAAACAACCAGCAAGTGGCCATATTTTATGTTCCACAAAATAGTGAGCCTGTGTTAGCCATTAGCAACTACGACCCGATAGGCAAAGCCAATGTACTATCGCGCGGTATTATTGGCTCTATTGATGGCAAATTAGTAGTGGCCTCCCCTTTGTATAAGCAACATTTTTGTTTAAATACTGGCGAATGCCTAGAAGCAGAGGCAATACAGCTCCCCGTATTTGAAGCCAAAATAGACAATGGCAATGTCTTTGTTAGTGCTGAGCCAAAAGCCATTACAGCATTAGCATGAGGAGCATAAAATGAGTGTTCTTTCATATTTTTCAGGTATTGAAAGCCCATGGCTAAACAAATTTGTTAATAAGCTAACTCAAAATACAAAGCACAAAGCTGAACACCCAAAAAGCGGCCACGTGTATTTAATAGGAGCAGGCCCGGGCGATGCTGAGCTTATAACGGTTAAAGCGCAGCGCCATATTGCAGCAGCCGACGTAGTATTGTACGACAGCTTAGTAAGCGAAGCGCTTTTAGATACCATACCTAAACATGCACAGCGTGTATATGTAGGTAAACGCGCTGGTAAACATTCTATGCCCCAAGCTGCCATAAGTGCCCTATTAGTAAAATATGCACAACAAGGGTGTAAAGTTGTTCGTTTAAAAGGGGGTGATCCGAGTATTTTTGCGCGCATCAATGAAGAGGCGAGCGCCCTAACAGAGCATAATATTAATTTTGCTATTATACCTGGCGTTACCACAGCCTGTGCTGCCTCAGCGTATACCGGTATCCCCCTTACCGCCCGCGATGTAGCCCGAAGTGTTACGTTTTTAACGGCACAATTTGCCGATCCTAATAAACTCCCAAATTGGCACAATTACAGCTATGTGCAAAACGCCAATAATCCCACATTAGTTGTCTATATGGGATTAGCACGATTAAGCGCATTAAGCACGGGCTTGCTATCAGTTGGCTGGCCTAAAACAACCCCTATCGCACTAATAGAAAATGCGACAACGAATAAACAAAAGATAATAACCAGCACGCTTGAGCATATTGTCAGTGAAGGTGCAGTTCATACATTAACAGGCCCTACGCTCATTATGATAGGCGAGGTAATAAATCATAAAATGGCTGTTAGCCCAGAGCTACTTAAGTATAGCGAGGTATAAATTCCCCCTCTGGTGTTTGCTCTGTGTAGTTTACAGAGTAAACACTTTTTTTTCTTATTTTACAAAGGACGCAATGGGGTGCATAAATCACAAATTTTGCACCAAAAAGGTTTATTACTGTATTAAATACACAACAGTTAATAGGCAAACACATAAAAACAATGGCTTTAAGAGACTGTTTTAATTTAGTTTTAAATTCAATCAATGCATTTTTAAATGTTTGGAACAGTGGTTGCACTTTAAAAACAAAAAAATGCGGAATAAGTCCTATGTTATCGAGCAATCCTCTCACAAAACAGTTTTTATTAGCAGCAAAATACCAAGAGATTCATGCCTTAAAACAGCTTCAAAAAAGCTGTGCATCACTTACTAAACTGGGCGATTTTATACATCAGTTACAAAAAGAGCGCGGCATGAGCAATATTTATCTCGCCTCAAACCGCAAGCGTTTTACTTCGCAGCTAAAGCAACAGATTAGCTTAACAGAACAAACGCAAACACAGTTTTACAAGTCAATAAAAACGACTTTTATTACCGATAACGCCGACACAGGTCACACCCGTTTATACAATTTAATTACCCATAGTTTGCAATCGTTAGATGCGCTACCAAACCTTAGAGTGCAAATAGCAAATCAAAAAGTGAGTCCTGTGCATGCTACGCAATCATACACACAGCTTATATCGTATTTACTTAATATTATTTTAGAAGCCGCCGATGGCGCAAGCGACCCACGCGTTACTCGCTTGCTTGTTGCCTACTTTAACTTTATGCAAGGTAAAGAATATGCTGGGCAAGAACGTGCATGTGGCGCGCAAGCGTTTGCATCAAGTAAGTTTACTGTAGAGCAAAAACAACAGCTTGCGCATTTTGTTCAACAACAGCACCACAGCTTTACGTTTTTTAACGAGTACGCCGACGACCATGTATTAAAATGCTACCGATCTTTAACTGATCACCCCGTCAATAAACAGGTAGATCAGCTGAGGGGGCTTTTACAAAATTTAGATGACGAAAACGCGCAGCCGCTCTCTCAACTTAGTGAAGTGTGGTACGAGGTGACAACAACGCGCATAGATATTATGCACAAGATTGAGCAAAACCTCAGTGACTACCTTATTGACTCTGCGGCTATGCAAATAGCTCAGGCACAGCGAACTTTAAATTCAAACAAACAGGTTATAAGCAGCCTTGAAGAGCAATACATGCCAATTACTGATGGCCAACTCGCGTTTAAGCAAAGCACACCCCAAAATACCGCCGCCAATAAACTCAATAGTAATAAAAGTATGTACGACTTAATCATGGAGCAAAGCCAGCATATTAAGCAAATAAATCAGGCTTTAGTTGATGCTAAACGAGTAATAACAGAACAAAAAGTAATACATCAAGCAAAGTATATTTTAATTGAACAGTTAAGCCTTAGCGAAGAGCAAGCTCATAAAAAGTTACAACAGCAAGCAATGAACTCGCACTGCTCGCTTTATAATATTGCACAAAAAATTGTAGAGCTAAGCGATTAAAATCGGGCGTGTGGTTAGCGCCCAAAACCGCCTTAAAGTAAGGGTTTTAAAAAGCGGTTTTTACGCGGTAAGTAATAATCGTCGTAATCAAGCGACACAATAATGCGCTCTGCTTTGCCAAGTAGTTCGCTGCGAGGAATTAAACCAATCACACGCGAGTCAGCACTGTGGTCGCGGTTATCACCCATTGCTAAATAATAATCATCTGGAATGGTTATTTTATTAAAACCCGATAGCTGCGAAGGCGTATGCGCAACACGAATCGTGTGCTTATGACCATTTAAGTCTTCTATTTTATCTAAAGAATCAATATTGCTTTGCAGATTATTGTAATTAACTTTAACGCCATTAATGACAAGCTCGTTATTGTAAAGCGCAACAGTATCGCCAGGTACACCAATTACGCGTTTAATTAACCGATTTTCTGCAGCTTGTGAATCAAATACAATAATATCGCCTGTTTTTGGGTCGGCTAATTTTACTAAAGGTATATGCGTAAATGGAATGCGAATATCGTAGGCCATTTTATCAGTTAATATTCTATCGCCTTCTAAAATAGTGGGTTTCATCGAGCCTGTCGGTACTTCATACCAATCGGCAACCGCGCTTCTAAACACGCTCATAAGCGCAATAAATAAAATTAACGAACGGTTATTTTTCCAAAATTTATAAAGTGCCTTCATACCTAGTCCCTACCTATCATAAGTACTAGTATGACTCGCTTAATACCAAGCAGTTCCATGAACAATGTAACAAAAAGTGTGTGGAACTTAAGGCAAGATTACCAAGGCTTATGCCTTGGTAATGAGTAACTTGTAGGGCTTATTGCTGGTTTAGCTTATCTTTCGCTTCTTTTACCTTTTCAAAGTCTAAGCCTAGCTCGTCGGTAGCCTCTTTAATTAAATGCGGTTGAGTCATTACCACCGCCATTAATTGCTGTAGTTTTTCAGGTGGGATACCAAGCTCTTGCACTAGTGCCATAGCCATCATTGGGTTTTGCGTAAAGGCTTCGAATAGTGCTTTTACTTTTTCGTCGCTTACGTTGTGCTCTTTAAGTATTGCTAGTATTGGATTCATTATTAACCTTATGTGTTTTTTATAGGGCTTAGTATATGGGCTAAACCCTAAAATTAAAGAGTTACTCTACCAGTAGTACCACTTTACCTGCATTTTCATTACGCTCTAATATTGCGTGCGCTTCGCTTGCATCGCTCCACGGTAATGTTTTATACACGTTAAAGTCGTACTTTCTAGTTGCAATATCATTGTAAAAACGCGCGACTAAATCATCGCGTAATTGGCGTTTAAACTCAATGCTCCGGTTTCTAAGTGTTGAGGCATGAAACGAAATACGTTTGCGTAACAACGCTGCAAAATCAACCTCAGCAAAACGCCCATCTAAAAAAGCAAGCATAATAATTTGGCAATCCATGGCGGCAATAGCCGCATTTTTATTTAAATAACTGCCCGAAACAGGATCTACAATTACATTTGCTGAAAGCTCATTTGCTTGCATATATTTTACAAAGTCAGTTGTTTTGTAGTTAATGGCATGATCGGCGCCAAGCGCTTTTGCATGTTGGCATTTTTCATCTGAGCCGGCAGTAATAACCACCGTTGCACCTGCACTTTTAGCCATTTGAATAGCCGCCCCACCTACTCCACTTGCCCCTGCATGAATAAGCGCTGTTAGGCCTTGTTGTAATTTACCAAGTTCAAAAAGGGCGCCAAATGCTGTTAGGTATACTTCGCTAATGGCAGCACCTTCTACCATGGTTAGCTCATCGGGTAATGCCATTAATTGTTTGGCATCTATAGCTACGTACTCGCTGTAAGCCCCACCTGCGCACAAGCTAAAAATACGTTTATGAAGCCAGCTTTTATCCACTTCACTGCCAAGTTCAACCACTGTGCCTGCGCACTCTAAACCTAAAATGGGGCTATCCCCAGCTGGCGCTGGATATTTACCTTGGCGCTGCATGCAATCAGCGCGATTTACACCTATAGCAGATACTTTTACTAGCACTTCGTGGCTTTTTAAAACCGGTTTATCGGTTTCACTAAATGCTAGGGTGCCATCCTCATGAGAAATATATTTCATTAATGCTCCGTATTTAACCTTTTAATTAGGGCCTGTTAACCTTTCAGGATTAAAATTTGTTCGCCTGTTTGGCATTTATGCTACGTTATCGCCTATTTATGGGGAACAACCAAACAGACGGCTGCAAATTTAACCTCGAAAGATAAACAGGCCCTAGCTAGACATGGGGTTAGTTATTTTTATTTAAACCGCCAGCTTTGTTTATATGGGTACACATCGGGCAAATAGCCTGATTTGATTTGTTGTTGGCAAGCTTGCCAAAAATCGGCTAAAAACAGATCGCTATGTTCATCGTTAAAATAGTTAAATGCCGTTTCGTTTGCACTAAAAAACACCTTAAACTGGCTGGGGAATATATCGTTTTCTGCTATATCAAAGTAAGTATTACTACTTAACTCCTCAAGCGCATTTTGCGCAATAGGCACATCTCTAAAGTGACAATCAGTAAGTGGGCAAATTTCATCATAGTCGTAAAAAACCACACGACCCCAACGGGTTACACCAAAGTTTTTCATTAGCATATCCCCTGGGAATATATTAGCACCCGCTAAGTCTTTAATCGCTTTACCGTAATCGGTCATAACCTGTTGTAATGCTTTGTCAGAGCAGTGATTAATGTATAAATTAAGCGGCGTCATTTTTCGTTCAACATACACATGCTTTAAAATAAGCGCCTTACCCGATATAACCATGCTACTGCCAATTTGTGCCTTCATTTGCTTAAGTAACTCGTCGCTAAAGCGGCTGAGGTCGAACGCTAAATACCTAAATTCGTGTGTATCAACTAAGCGCCCTACACGGTCGGCTTGCTTTACAAAATTGTACTTGGCTTTTACTTGTGCTTTTGTTGCTGTTTTGGGTGCACTAAATTTATCTTTTATTACTTTATAAACGTAGTCTAGCCCTTCAATGGTAAATACCAGCATAACCATGCCGGGTGTACCTGGTGCTGTCACGTATTTAAAATGAGTCGGGCTATTTTTAGTGGTATCAACTTTGTATCGATAAAACTCTGTTTTGGCATGCTTAATAAAGCCAATCGCATTAAATAATTCAAACCGTTTTTTATGAGGCATTAGCACGCTTAAGTAATCGACATAACGTGCGGGCTGGTCGGTATCAACCATAAAATAGGTGCGAGCAAAACCAAACAGTAAACTTAACTGATCGGCGCCCATCATTACGGCATCAAGCTTTAACCCTCTATTAGTATTTAATATGGCGATAGCAAAAGGCATATTATCACCATTTTTAGCAATGCAGCGCCCTATTAAGTAACAGGCTTTGTTTCTAAAAAATAATGAATTTGCGTATTCTATATATCCATTATTTAAATTTATAAGCTCATACACTTGTTTACATTGCTGCTTTGCACCGGCTATTAAGGTTGTTTGCAATGCCTGTAGTTCGGCGTCTAAATGACTAAAAGGCACTCTAAATGCTTGGCGAGCAATAAGCGTTTTTACAGCATGGTTAAACCCATCTTTAAACGATATTCTACTCACTAAGTTTTCATACGAACGCGGCTCGCTTCTGTATTTTGCTTTTAATACAAACAAATGTACGGTACGTATTTTTTTATCGTCCCAAATTGCACCAAAGGTAGAATTAAAAAAGGTATGCGCTATGGGTTTATTTTCATGGTTTTGCACCATATCGCCGTATATATTCTTAGCTAGCTGCCATGTTTGCGGGCACGTTAGTTCAGCGTAAGCAATTACTCTGACAGCTTCACTGACATTTTTTACTTCACGTTCGTACACTTGTAAGCGTTCGCGCATGGCAGTTTGCACATCGTGATATTTTTGTTGTTCAAACCGGCTTTGCGCACCTAGCGTAATGTTTAAAAACTGCGCAAACATGGCTTCAAAGCCTGCAAAAACAGCGCGGGCCAACTTAGTAGCAATAACTTGCTTTAGCGCATTATTGGATTGATTAGTTAACGATTTTGACATGATTACAGCACTTTTATTTTTACCACTTATAGCGGTTATTTTTTATTAATTGTTTACACCTTAGCAAGCAGGCTTTAATTTAGGTAATTAATAAAGCATATAAATAAAATTTATTGGGCGTATTGACCTTTCGAGGTTAATTTTGCAGCCGTGAATTTGGCTTTTAAGCAAGGCAAAGCACATGTAGTGTGGTTACTCCCCATAAATGTACTTTAACGCCGCATAAAGGCCAAATACACACTGCCCTGAGGGTTCTTCCTAGGGACGATTAACTCTTTGTTGCACGATTTTTACTTAGCCCACTAGGTGGCAGATCTCGCGCCGCGATTTAACCGTCCCTAGATTGAACAAATTTCAACCCTGAAAGGCCAACACGCCCACATGAATATACGTAACGTCGATCTCAACTTATTAGTGTACTTAAATGTGCTCATTGATGAAAAAAGTGTTTCAAAAGCGGCTAATAAACTCGCGCTAACACAACCTGCCATGAGTAACGCACTTAAACGATTACGTGATTTATTTGACGACCCACTACTGGTGCGTGCCGCAGGCTCTATGACCCCCACCAGCAAAGCACTTAGCTTAAAGCCTGAAATAGAGTCTCTTTTAAAAATGGCAGAGGCGATTACTCAGCCCAGTGAGCAATTTAACCCAGCAACGGCAGAGGTGACCTTTAGAATAATGGCAAACGACTACATGGAGTCGACCTTAATTGCCCCCTTTATCACTGAGCAGTTAACTAAAAACCCAGGGATTAATTTTGATGTACTTAGCCCAAGCGATGTAAATCTGCAAGATATGGAAAAAGGCACTATCGATTTAGCTATTAATCGTTTTAACGGCCTACCACGCTCGTTTCATCAAGCCAGCGTTTGGCGAGATAATTACTGCTGTTTAACCCATCCTAAAAATACCTTTTTACAGCTTTCAAGCCTTGATGATTACCTACAAAAAGAACACATTTGGGTAAACCGTGCTGGTTGGGGACCAGAAGCCGCCGTTACCAACAAATCAGGTAAGCAAAAGCTAGGCTGGGTAGATGAAGCACTTTGGCAGTTAGAGCAAACCCGAAAAATACGGGTGTTTACCCGCCACTACATGATTGCAAGTTTGCTTTGCCAATCTGAGCAACTTATTGCTACCTTGCCGCGCAGGCAAGCTAAATTGTTAACCACACATACCGATTTAGTCATTAGCCCAGTACCGTTTCAAATAGTCCCTATTGAGGTAAAAATGATATGGAGCCCGCTACTTCACCATGCACCCGCACACCAGTGGTTACGCCGTGAGTTGCTTGAGTTTGCTAAAACAGTGGCTGATAGGTAATTAGTAATTTTCTTTAATTTAAAATTCTGATTACAGCTCAAAATGTATTAAAAAGATTTAAGGAAAATCATTATCAACATTGATTACTCTAATTATTCTCTTAAAGAATTACATGAAGCACTTGAAACTATTGATGCAAACAAGTACCCACAAAGATACAAGCGCATAATAGAAGAGCTCAACAACCCAAAGAGAGTAGATCCTAAAGTTTTAAAGCAATTAGAAATATCAGAGCAAAACTCAAAGCAAGAAACAAAAGCATACGTAACTATTTTACTGGGCTTGTTTTTCATTCTATGGAGCTACTTTACTTATAACGATGGCGTTATACATAATAAAGGAGGGGAACGGGTAATTGCTTCTATCGAATCGAGTCCCAAAAAGTTCTATTTTTTTATTTTTGGTGGAATAGGTTTAGGGTGTATAACCGTCGCGCACGGCATAGAAAAAATAGTAAAGCAAAAAAGAAGCTTACATGAATAACAATTATGAAGAATAAAAAAGAATATCCTTACCTGTGCGACAGCCGCCTTAGCTATATTTATAGATGTATAAAATGTGGTGCGTTTATTAAAAAAGGTATACAAGAGTGCTACCGATGTGAACATGTTTTTTCAAAAGACGATGTTGATATTATGATCAAACAGTATCGAAAAAATTATAAGAAAAACTGGCATCATAAACTTTATTTCGTCGTTTTTATCACAACCATTATATGCGTATTGCTCTTTTAAAAATAAAAAAGCGCCATGGTATTCAACTTTGGGAAAATACCATGGCGCTTTTGAAATCGTAGAAATAGGAGTGAACCCTACCCTTTATATTTAGCAACCTTGATGCCAATCCTCCACATAAATAAAAAACATTTAAAATCAAACACCTAGTTAAATTATGCTTTTAACTATTATTTAGTGTGTCCCAGTTTTGTGCATTTTTATAGGTTTTTGCACCACTTTAATTAAGCATGCTAGGTGAGTTTTAGTAAGCTTTCATTTACTATTGATAAAATCAATATCAGTTATTGAAAACAACAATTTCATAAATAATACACTTAGCGCTAAAGTGAAGTTAAGCCAACAAACTAAGAGTAATGATTATGACAACATCAAGCTTCACACAACAAGACGGGTTATTTATTGATGCTAATTTACATCAGTTTATTACCCAGCAGTTATGCACTAAAACCAATACCGCAGAGACATACCAAGCTCTTGCAACCTTGGTTGACGAGTTTGGTTGTAAATGCCGTAAAACAAAGCACCAGCCCGATGACATTTTAGAAGTAGATACGCTACTGCATGCATACCAGCGTAAAGACCACCCGCTTTGTCATGTAGATGCACAAACAACCGAGGCCGTACTTGATGAATACTGCTGCCAAGTACCAGCAATTATAGTGGTTGCATTAATGGATACACTTAGCGGTACGCAGTGTGATGAACCTAATGCACACGATATTTACCACCGCGCTGCACAGCTTACTAATCGCCCATGTGTACACAAGGCAAAAACAGCCACAGCGGCCTAATAATGGAGCTGCTTAAAAATACTCGATAACCTTTTGTGCAAAGTCACTGCAACTTAGGGTTATCGAGTCATTGCTATTCTGCGCTAAATCAAAAGTTAAATTACCGTTTTTGAGTGCTTGTTCGAGCGCGTGTTCAATCAGCGTTGCTGCTTCATCCCAGCCCATAAACTTAAGCATTAAAGCGCCACTTAAAATACTGCTGCTAGGATTTGCTTTGTTTTGCCCTGCTATTCGCTCAAACGTGCCATGGGTTGGCTCAAAAAAAGCCACATCGTTATTTAAATTGGCTGCAGGCATTATTCCTACCCCCCCAACTTGTGCGCTAAGCATGTCGGCCAAAAAGTCGCCATTTTGATTTGTGGTTGCCACTACATCAAATTGCTCTGGGTTCATTAGGCATTGCTGCAGCATATTATCGGCTATCACTTCTTTAATGATTAAAGGCGGTTTATTTGCGCGTGCTATTTTAAGCCAGCGTCCGTTTTCGTGTGGGGTAGCGCTAAACTCATTTTGCGCTAAAGCAAACCCCCAACGTTTAAAGGCGCCATCGGTAAATTTAAGCACGTTCCCTTTATGGACAAGCGCTAGCGATTCGCTGTTATTTTTAAGGGCGTAATTAATTGCATAGCGTACTAGGCGCTCGGAGCCTTCTTTAGATATATTTTTTATGCCTATGCCACACTCTTGTGAAAACCTTAGACGTGTTACCCCCATTTCTTCACATAAAAAGTCGAGCATTTTCTCACTCTCAACGCTGCCGGCTTGCCACTCTATTCCTGAATAGACATCTTCGCTGCTATCTCGCAGCACTGTTATGTTAGTTAAAAATGGATTTTTTAACGGCGATGGCAACGCACTTAATCCTTTAACAGTGCGCATATTTACAAATAAATCCATTTCATGCCTTAGCGCCACATTTAGTGAGCGAAAACCGCCGCCAAGAGGTGTCGTTAACGGCCCTTTAATTGCTATTTTACAGGCTCGCACGGCATTAATCGTCTCCTCTGGGAACCAATCGCCATCATATAACTTTGCTGCTTGTTCGCCATTATATACTTGCATCCAATGGATTTTTCGCTCCCCGCAGTAGCAGTGTGCAATGGCATTATTGACCACATGCTGCATGGCAGGGGTGACCTCTTGCCCGACCCCGTCACCATTAATATAAGCAATAATAGGATTTACAGGCACATGCCACTGGCCTTTAGCATCAATAGTGATATTTTGTCCGTGCTCAGGGATTTTAATATGCTGATAAGCCATGCTTAATACCTATACTAAAAATAGTGTTAGTTGATTAAATCATGCTTGCTTGTGCATGTATGCAATTTGCTTTTTATAATTGATATTAGTTAAAAAAATAGCAAATTACATGTGCTTAATTAATTGAAAAGTGGGTCTTGTATAAAGCGCGTATTTAGGGGGTATAAATGAAGTATTTTTGGCTATTATTGTTAACCTACTCTTTGCAAGTCTCAGCGGTCGATGTGGTTATTCATAATTTAGACTCGCTTACGACTAAGGGCCAAAAAACAGTGGCTACTTGGATAAATCAAAGCCTTACAAAAACACAAAATACGTTAGGTCCATTACAACAAAGTGCCTTACCTATTTATTTAAAGCCACAATATTTTGCTTTTGAACCCGTGCCATGGGCAAGTGTAAAACGCGATAACCCTGATGGCTTAGAGCTGCATATTGACCGCTATGCAAGTTTAAATGCTTTTACAAAAGATTGGACGCTCTACCATGAGCTTTCACATTTATATCTACCATTGCTGCCTTACTCAGGCTTTTGGCTCAGCGAAGGGTTTGCTAGTTACATGCAAAACGTCATAATGCGCGACAGCGGTGTGATCAGCCAAGCGCAATTTGTTCAGCGCTTGAACGCAGGGTTTGAGCGAGCACGCTTACAGACCAAAACAAAACAGCAACCGCTTAATAAGCTTTCAAGTGATATGTGGAAACAGCGCGCACAACAGCGCGTATATTGGACAGGAGCTGCATTTTTTGCAGAGGCTGATTTAGCTCTTCAAAAGCAAGGTAAAAGCGTCGCTACTGTAATAAAGCAATACCAAAAATGCTGCAGAACTGCACGCGCGAGTGCCAAAACACTTATAAAAGATTTAGATAAGCTCTCGCGCAGTAGTATTTTTACCACCTTGTACGCACAATATAATACACGTATCGACTTTCCTGTTATTACTAAAACGCAGTTAAATTCACTTTAAAGGCTTTTAATAAGTGCGCAATATTCATCATACGCATTGCCATCGTAATTAGCTGAGTACGCATTCATAAACCCGTGTAAAAATGGTGTTTTGTTACACGTAACTTGGTTTTTACTGGCTAAAGCACTTATCACTTCATCTACATTAAAATGCTTTTCTGTATGTGGAAAAATAAACGTGCAAGGTACTTTTGCCGAAATATCTAAATGATTTCTAATTTGCGAAGGGTAAAAGCCGATCAGCTTTTTTAGGTGTGGATTGCCTGTTAATAACTGCGCACGCCATGCAGCACTTGCCCCTGCACTAAACCCTATGCACGTTGTGGGCTCTTTAAGGTTATTAAATACATTTAAAAGTTTTGCGGCATAATTATCATGACCACAGTCATTTATAAATTTATTATAATAATATTTTTCACTATCAATGAGTTGTAGCTGACCATTGTAGGGGTCTATGGCCACTGAAGTGACTTGTATATTATCTAATAACCGCTTGAAAGGTGCCGTTAAACCATAAATATCACTGACTATTATGTAATTCATACTTACCTTTTAAAGATTAAAATCCATGCGTTTAAGCAGTTGATAAAATTAAGTATAAATAATTTTTAAATAAATAGCTTGCACACATTTTTAATTTAGGTTACCTTTCCTCTCTGGTTTAAATAAACCATCGCGGTTAACCTTTTTACCCTGATCCAGTAAGCCCCGCAAAACGTATATTTTAAAGCTAAGTTATCGTACGGCGAGAACCCCTATTAATACCTTGATGATTTTTTTATATCATCGCAAAAGTGTCATAAAGATCGTCAACACTGTAATGAAGCTAAACACAACATCGTTAATTTATTAACTGCATTTGGCTATAAAAAATAGCGCAGAGTAAATAACAAGAATAAAGTGAGTTTTATTATGTCTTATAAATACAACGGATCTATGATCCAAATTGCCCATCCGGTGCAATCAATTTCTGTAAACAAACAACGTGTTATTTTTAGTGATACGCAAGGTTTGAAAAACGCAATGTTTCAAAAAGCAAGCGAAGCACGCGAATTTGTAAAATGGTTAAAAGCCAACTAATCATTGCGAGAAATTAACTGCCCAGACAGTTAATGTTAAAAAAATGTGCCAGCTTTGTAGCTGGCATTTTACTTTGTTGCACTTAATTGACTACAATAGCAATACTTTCGATGTTTTAGGTTGTTGTAGTAATGCTCCGTGCATTTTTGTGTATCACCTTTTATTTAAGTATTTCTTCACCGAGTTACGCCCACACTATTAACTGGCTAACGCACGACTTTGCGCCCTATTACATTTTAAATGGAAAATACCAACACCAGGGCCGTGATGAAAGCGTTATAACCTTACTCGAACAACAACTTCCTCACATCACGTTTAATCGCCTTGTTATCCCCTCTGGCAAAGTTACGCAAGAACTAGCCAATAAATCAGCCACACATTGCGCCCTATCACTTTATAAAAATGCATTTAGAGAACAATTTATTCATTTTAGCGAACAAAGTTCAACTACAGGGCTCTCACCCTCTATTGCTATGCACAAAGGCTTGGCAGACTCGCTTGAAGTGCCTAGCGATAAAGCGGTGTCATTGTATGATTTATTAGCAGAGAAAAAGCTCACGTTAGGTGTCTCTATGAACCGCTCATACGGCGAACAACTCGATAGTGTAATAAATAACACCCCCGATGTTGATATTGTTATTCGCCCAACACGAAATAGTTTAGCAAGCCTTACTTATATGCTTAATTTAAAGCGCTTAGATATTTTATTAGGCTACCCAAGCGAGCATCATTACTTAGCTAAATCTATGTACTTTGAAGAAAATCTCACTCAGCGAGCGATTGTTGAAGCGCCACCGTTGAGCTATGGCTATATTGGCTGCACTAAAAATGAACAAGGCGCTAAAAATATTCAACTATTAGATGAACAATTAAAAAAAATTAAGCAAACCGAGCAATACCACCAAGTCATGTTACGCTGGTTACCAGCGCATTTAAAACCCTTATTAGAATCAAGAATTCACGCTACAAAAAGCAAAAACGACGCGCCTAAATTATAATACCCCCTTAAGCGGCCGATTTTAAACTCATTTCGCCCTCAACATCAGCACGGTGGCCGCCTCATAGACCTTGCCCTTAGCTAGTTTACCTAATTCAAACGTAATGCGTTTAGTTACGCCATGTAAATTAAAGTTAGCCGATATTGTGTCTGTATCATCATCGGTAAATTTCACATTCATGCTTTTAAATGGTGCTGTTGGGTGTATCGGTGAGGTTTATATAAATTAGGCTATCAGGTGAGACTTGCAAACAGCTTATTAAACCTTCTTTTATAAGCTCAAGCATAGCAATAAAGCTCACCACTACACCGCTTCGGCCTTCACTAAGGGTGAATAAATCGCTAAACGGCAGTGCTTTTTTAGCGTTACTCAGCTGGGCTAAAATTTGGCTCATCCGCTCCCGTGTAGAGAGTGCTTCAGCTGTTACTTGGTGATGCTCAAATGTTTTGGCGCGCGCCATCACGTCGCTCAGTGCTAACATTAAATCTTTTAACTCAAGCTCTGGCAGGTTTTGAGCGGTATTTTCAATAACCGGCATAGTTGCATTAGCTACAAAAATATCACGGCCTACGCGGGGAATGGCATCTATATTTTCGGCTGCTTTTTTAAACTGTTCGTATTCTTTTAAACGCTTAATTAGCTCTGCGCGGGGGTCTTCCTCTTCTTCGAGCTCCTCGTGTACAGGTAATAACAGACGCGATTTTATTTGCGCCAATAACGCGGCCATTACTAAGTACTCACCGGCAAGCTCTAACTGAAACTCACTCATCATTTCTACATAACTGACATATTGCTCAGTAATGCTAAAAATAGAGAGTTCGAGTACATCTAACTTATGCTTTTTTATCAGATACAACAGTAAATCAAGCGGGCCTTCAAAGGTTTCCAAAATAACTTCAAGTGCATCGGGCGGAATGTATAAATCTTCGGGTTTATCTACAACGGCTTTGCCATGCAAAAAAGCCAGTGGCAGCTTTTGCTGCACTGGCTCGCTTTGAGTATTATCAACGCTCGGTGTTGTATCACTCACACAGATTACTCAAACGGACTGGTGTCGCCACAGCCTACACGCAAAATATGAATATCATCTTCTGATAGATCAATAACCGTGGTTGCTTGCTCTGCAAGGTGTCCGCCGTCAATAATTAAATCGACGTGTTTATCTAAACGCGTTAAAATTTCATCTGGATCTGATTCTGTAAACTCTTCTCCCGGTAAAATTAACGAGCACGACATTAACGGCTCCCCAAGCTCTGCAAGTAATGCACATGCAATAGGGTGTTCTATAACGCGCATACCAATGGTTTTTTTCTTATCGTTTAATAAACGCTTTGGCACCTCTTTTGTGCCTTTAAAAATAAAGGTGTATGGCCCTGGCGTATTATTTTTAATAAGTCTAAACATTTGGTTATCTACACGGGCATACGTTGCAAGCTCAGACAAATCACGGCATACCAGCGTAAAGTTATGGTGTTTTTCTATACCACGGATACGCTCTATACGCTCTTTTGCTTGCTTATTACCGAGGTTACATCCTATGGCATAGCCCGAATCTGTTGGGTAAACAACAACCCCGCCCTGTTTTATAATATCAACCGCTTGGCTGATCAATCGTGGCTGTGGGTTTGCTGGGTGAATATGAATTAATTGACTCATGATAATGCTCCTTCTTGCCCTTCCCACACTTGCCAAACCCCTTGGCAGTCTTTGGGTAAGTATAAGTTTTTACCTAGCTCTAAATAACTAGTTGGAAAATGAAAGTCAGAACCTTGCGAGCACAGTAAACCATACTCTTGGCTCAGTTGCCCTAAAAATTGGCGTTCAGTGGGCGCTTGTTGTGGCTGTGCAACTTCCATGGCATCGCCCCCGTCACTTTTGTATTGCACAAGTAACTTACGTAACCATTTATTAGACATTTGATAACGCCCTGGGTGTGCAAGTACGGCCACGCCACCTGCAGCATGTATGGCACTAATGGCTGTTTGCATATCACACCAAGCACTAGGTACGTAACCTGTTTTACTGCGCCCTAAGTACTTTTTAAATACTCCAGGAAAATTTTTAGCCACCCCTCGCTCTATTAATGCACGCGCAAAATGAGCACGGGTAATTTGGGCGTTTTCTGCCAGCGCCTTGGCTTGCTCATAAATACCATCAAAGCCGTTTTTTGCCAGCCTTTTACCAATTTCAATCGCGCGCTCATCCCGCTTTTGCTGCTGCGCCAATAGTAACGATGTAAGGGCAGTGTTATTTATATCAATATTTAGCCCGACAATATGTATTTCAAAGCTTTCCCACTTGGTAGAAATTTCTACGCCAGATATAAGCTTAAGCGGTAGGTTTTGGGTTTCGATATACGCTTTTGCCGGCGCAATAGCAGCCACAGTGTCGTGATCGGTTATTGCAAACACATCAATGTTTTTTTCTACAGCCCGGTTTAATAATTGCTCAACCGTTAACTGCCCGTCTGAATGTGTTGTATGACTGTGTAAATCGTATTTTATCAAAAGGAAACTGCTTAAATTTAAGGGGAATGAATGTTTATATAAGTATAACAACTTTTTTGACTAAATTGTTTTAAATAAACACTTGACACAAAAGCGCTAAATACGTTTTACTGTAGCCACTTTAAGACACATTAAGAATTAAAAATAATGATCAATTCAATTCAACACACTATTTGGTGGTGGCACTCATAATTTTTGGGTGATGAATTGTCGTGTCTAGCAAAAATTCAAAACCCGCATAATGCGGGTTTTTTTATAACTAAATTTTACGTATTTAATTTTTTATTTTGAGGCAAAAAAACATGAATAACGGTCTTACTCTTACACATCGTTGGTGGTGGCGCCTGATATAGCGGGACGGTAATGATCTGTTTGTAATTTAGATATCGTTATTCAAACCCCGCACTGCCAAGGCATTGCGGGGTTTTATTTTTTGAGGGAATGAGGTTTGATTTTTAGTCATATAACTACCACACCAGGCGAAGTTACTAGCATAACGCAAGTACGCGACTACATTAGTAGCCCACTTGCACTTTATGCTGCACTTGATAAGCCTAACTCGCTACTGCTTGAATCAGCCGAAATTGATTCTAAAGACAGTGTTAAAAGCTTAATTTTAGTTGACTGTGCACTGCGCATTGTATGCCAAGGTAAAACCGTGACGCTAAGTGCTCAATCTAATAACGGAAAACAGTTACTGCCGTATTTAAGAGACAATGTACAAAGCTGCGATGCGACCTTAACCGACACCAACCTAACCCTTGTTTACAAAGGCTGCTCAAACGACATTGACGAGGCAAGTAAACTGGTTGCCGACAATGCATTTAGCGCGTTACGCACCTGTATAAACAGTATCAAAAGCACCACCGAAAACCCGTTTTCGGTATTTTTAGGTGGCGTATTTGCCTACGATATGGTGGCTAATTTTGAGCAGCTAAGCGACGTTCCCGATGGCGAAAACACCTGTCCAGACTACGTTTTTTACTTAGCCGAAACCTTAGTGGTTATCGATCATCAAAAGCAAACTACTGAGCTTATTGGTAATGTATTTAATGGCCCAGACGTACACGCTAATTGTTTTGAGGTAGGTAAAGAACTTGAACGATTAAATGCCTTATGTGACAAAGCTGAAGAATTTAGCGCCCCTATGCAAACAGGCACTTGCGATGTAAGTGTTGATATAAGCGATGAAACTTACTGCGAACAAGTAGTTAAGCTTAAAAAGAACATAGTTGATGGTGATATTTTTCAGGTTGTGCCTTCGCGTACATTTTCACTGCCCTGCCCTGATTCATTGCACGCATATAGCCAGCTTAAAAAGCAAAATCCAAGCCCTTATATGTTTTATATGCGCGATGAAGAATTTGCTTTATTTGGTGCCTCTCCTGAGTCGGCGCTTAAGTACGAAGTAAATAGCAAACAAGTTGAAGTTTACCCTATTGCCGGTACTCGTCCACGCGGAAAATTTGCCAATGGGGCAATCAACCCTGATTTAGACAGCCGTATTGAACTTGAACTAAGAAACGATCAAAAAGAGCGTGCTGAACATTTAATGTTGGTTGATTTAGCCCGTAACGATGTGGCACGCATAAGTGTAGCCGGTACGCGCCATGCAAAAGAGCTATTAAAAGTAGACCGCTATTCGCAAGTCATGCACTTGGTTTCTCGTGTGGTGGGCACATTAAAGCCAGAGCTTGATGCACTTCACGCTTACCAA
Organism: Pseudoalteromonas sp. P1-13-1a; assembly: GCF_001401875.1. Taxonomy (NCBI): domain Bacteria; kingdom Pseudomonadati; phylum Pseudomonadota; class Gammaproteobacteria; order Alteromonadales; family Pseudoalteromonadaceae; genus Pseudoalteromonas; species Pseudoalteromonas sp. P1-13-1a. Next base: position 140,320 of record NZ_LKDV01000004.1, read on the forward strand.
GCGTGTATGAACATGGGCACGCTGGTAGGCGCTCCTAAGGTACGTGCCGCCGAACTTGTACGCCAAACCGAAGGCAAACGCCGTGGCAGCTACGGTGGCGCGGTAGGTTATTTAACCGGCGATGGTGCAATGGATAGCTGCATTGTTATTCGCTCAGCGTTTGTAAAAAATAATACCGCCTATGTACAAGCAGGTGCTGGCGTTGTGTACGACTCTGATCCGCAAGCCGAAGCGAACGAAACCCGCGCTAAAGCCCAAGCGGTGATCACCGCCATAAAATCAACTTATAAGGCGGTATAAAATGAGTACAGCAAACCCAATGAAAATATACTTTTTAGATAACTTTGATTCGTTTAGCTACAACCTTGTTGATGAACTAACCATGCTGGGCTGTGAGCTTGTGGTATACAGAAATAATATAAGCGCAGAGGTTATTTTTAATAAAATGCGCCAAGAGAAAGGGCAAGTATTATTAGTGCTTTCGCCAGGGCCTGGTGCACCAAGTGATGCAGGTTGCTTAATGGAATTAATCGAACTGGCTAAAGGTCACTTCCCCATGCTGGGCATTTGTCTTGGGCAACAGGCACTTACCCAAAGTTACGGTGGAGTAATCGGCCACGCGGGCGAAACAGTACATGGTAAGTCATCAATCATTAATTTAAACCCGCACCCGGTGTTTGAAGGAATGGGCAATACTATGCCTGTAGCGCGATACCATTCATTAATGGCAACCAAAGTACCTGAAAATATAGAGGTAATTGCACAATTTGACGATATTCCTATGGCCATATATCACCACGACGATAAAGCATTAGGTTATCAATTTCATCCTGAGTCAATACTGACGCCAAATGGTGCAATGCTACTTCAACAAAGCGTTGCGTACTTAACGCGCACCAACTAATAGAGGACATTATGAGTACACAAACACAAGAGACCATAAATGTTCAATACGCTATTGAGCAACTTATTCAAGGCAAGTCGTTAAACTATGCCCAGTCAAACGCATTATTTAACCAAATAATGCAAGGTAACATGAGCGAAATAGAGCTCACAGCATTGTTAATTAGCCTTAAAATGAAAGGCGAAGTAAGCGATGAAATCGCTGGTGCTGCTGCGTCAATGCGTCAAAACGCAGTGGCGTTTAAAACCTCAAGTACGCAACTTTCCGATAGCTGTGGCACCGGGGGCGATGGCTCAAACACAATTAATATTAGTACTACCGCGGCTATTGTTGCCGCTGCCGCAGGTATTAATGTGGTAAAACATGGTAATCGTAGCGTATCGAGTAACTCGGGCTCTGCTGATTTATTAAAAGCATTGGGTATTAATATTGATATGAGCCCAGCACAGGCTGCACACTGCCTTGAGCAAACACATTTTACCTTTTTGTTTGCCCCGCATTATCACAGTGGTGTGCGCCATGCGATGGGCGTACGCACTGCACTGAAAACACGGACTATTTTTAATATTTTGGGCCCACTTGCTAACCCTGCTGCACCACAAGTGCAATTACTGGGTGTTTACGATGAGTCTTTATGTATGCCAATGGCACAAACACTTAAAACATTAGGCACTCAGCGCGCAATGATAGTGCATGGTTCTGGCACTGACGAAATAGCCCTGCACGGCCCAACCAATGTAGTTGAGCTAAACAATGGCGAAATAACCCAGTACACATTAAACCCAAGCGACTTTGACCTTGCAAACTATTCACTTGAACAACTAGCCGGTGAAGGCCCACAATACAACGCAAATGCAAGCCTTGCTATTTTACAAGGTAAAGGCAGTGATGCGCACAATGCTGCAATCGCGGTCAATGTGGCTGCACTTTTATACCTAAGCGGTAAAGTACAGTCATTAAAAGAAGGCGCACAACAGGTACACACATTACTCAGTTCAGGCAAAGCCATGAACACATTAAATGCAATTATTGAGGTAAGTCATGGCTAATGTATTAGACAAAATTGTTGCTGATAAAAAACAAGAACTCATAGAGCGCAAAGCCACGCGCCCTCTAGAGAGCTTTAAACACCTAGCAGTGCCAACTAGCCGCAGCTTTTATGAAGCGCTGGCAAAGCCGGGAACGCAATTTATTTTAGAATGTAAAAAGGCATCGCCTTCAAAGGGGCTAATAAGAGAGCCGTTTGATTTAACTGAGATCACCTCTGTTTATAAAAAATACGCTACCTGCATGAGCGTACTGACTGATGCTAAATACTTTCAAGGTAGCTTTGATTATTTAGAATTTGTACGTAGCCAAGTCGAGCAACCTCTTATTTGTAAAGACTTTTTTATAGACGAATACCAAGTGTACATGGCACGTATTTATGGCGGCGATGCTATTTTATTAATGCTCTCAGTGCTTGATGATGAGCAATATAAAGCACTACATGCAGTCGCCGACTCGCTTAAGATGTCGGTATTAACCGAGGTCAGTAACGAAGAAGAAGTGCACCGCGCCCTTGCACTTGATGCACAAATTATTGGTATTAATAACCGTAACCTTCGCGATTTAAGCACGGATTTAGCCACCACCGAAAAATTACGTAAACTCATCCCTGCAGATAAAGTGGTTATTTCCGAGTCAGGCATTTATACCCACCAAGATGTTAAACGTTTAGCGCCGTTATGCGATGGCTTTTTAATTGGCAGCTCTTTAATGGCTGAGGCCGATTTAGAGCAAGCCTGCAAAAAAGTGATTTTAGGTGATAACAAAGTGTGCGGTTTAACCCGAACACAAGACGTTCAAGCCGCTCATAACAATGGAGCTATCTACGGTGGGCTCATTTTTTATCCTAAATCACCTCGTTATGTTGACTTAGATTGCGCTATTGAACTAAGCCAAAGTGCACCACTTAAATTTGTGGGCGTGTTTGTTAATGCAAGCGAGCAGCAAGTGGTACAATACGCGCATGAACTAAAACTGGCCGCAGTACAATTACACGGTCAAGAAACTGACGATTACATTGCAGCACTGCGTACACAGTTACCTAAAGGGTGTGAAATTTGGAAAGCACAGGCAATTAAAGATACATTGCCACCCCCCGTAAAAGGCGTAGACCGCCACCTATACGATACACACAGCGATACACAAGCCGGTGGGACAGGTAAAGCATTTGATTGGGCGGTACTGCAAGATGCAACAACCCCCTTTATGCTAGCGGGTGGCTTAAATCCAGACAATATAAAAGACGCACTTTCTCAAGGTGCCCTGGGCCTTGATCTAAATTCAGGCGTTGAAGAATCTGCGGGTAAAAAGTGCCCTATCAAATTACAAAATGCTTTTACAAGCATCAGAAATTATTGAGGTTATAATGCAAAATCCAGCTTATTTTGGCGAGTTTGGCGGTATGTTTGTACCTGAGCTACTTGTCCCTGCGCTTAAGCAGTTAGAAAACGAATTTAACAAAGCACAAAAAGACCCTGAGTTTCAGGCTGAGTTTACAAAGCTATTAAACGAGTATGCCGGTCGCCCTACGCCGCTCACATTAACGCGTAATTTAATTAAAAACCCTAAGGTAAAACTTTACCTTAAGCGCGAAGATTTATTACACGGCGGCGCACACAAAACCAACCAAGTTCTTGGTCAAGCATTGCTAACTAAGCGTATGGGTAAAAAAGAAGTTATTGCCGAAACGGGTGCGGGCCAACATGGCGTGGCAACAGCGCTTGCCTGTGCATTACTTGGCTTAAAATGCCGCATTTATATGGGTGCTAAAGATGTTGAGCGTCAACAGCCTAACGTATTTAGAATGAAACTAATGGGCGCAGAGGTTATCCCGGTAACCGCAGGTTCTGGTACTTTAAAAGATGCAGTAAACGAAGCGCTACGCGACTGGTCTGCAAACTACCAAGACGCTCACTACTTACTTGGTACCGCAGCGGGTCCTCACCCATTCCCAACAATTGTACGAGAGTATCAAAAAGTGATTGGTGAAGAAGCTAAACAACAAGTACTAAAAGCAGAAGGTCGCTTACCAGATGCCGTACTTGCGTGTGTTGGCGGTGGCTCTAATGCCATTGGTATGTTTACTGACTTTATAGACGAGCCAAGTGTCAAACTTATTGGTGTGGAGCCTGCAGGTAAAGGGCTAGATACCCACGAGCACGGCGCTACAATTTGTAAAGGCACTAAAGGTATACTGCACGGTACCTATACGTACATTATGCAAAATAATGATGGTCAAATAGAAGAGTCATACTCAGTATCTGCCGGTCTTGATTACCCAGCTGTAGGCCCACAACATGCGTTTTTACACGAAACAGGCCGTGCTCAATATGTCGGTATTACCGATACAGAAGCCCTTGATGCATTCCAAGCACTTGCTAAAAACGAAGGTATTATTCCAGCTTTAGAATCAAGCCATGCCCTTGCTTATGCGCTTAAATACGCCGAAGAACAAACAGAAGAAAGCATTTTAGTGGTTAACTTAAGTGGCCGTGGCGATAAAGATTTAACCCACGTACACAGTGTTTTATCACAAGGAGGTCAACTATGAGCCAGTTAAATACAGATCGTTACGGTAAAACTTTTGCTGCACTTAATGAACAAAAACAAGGTGCATTTGTGCCATTTGTGACCATTGGTGACCCAGGTAAAGAGCAAAGTATTGCGATTATTAAAAGCCTAATTGACGGTGGCGCTGATGCACTAGAGCTTGGTATTCCGTTTTCGGACCCAATCGCTGATGGCCCTGTTATTCAAGCCGCTAATATTCGCGCGTTAGATGTAAACATTAACACGCAAGATTGCTTTGATATTATTAAAGAAATACGCGATTACAATGCAGATATTCCTATTGGTTTATTACTGTATTCAAACCTTGTGTTTAAGCGCGGATTAGAAACATTTTATAAAGATGCTAAAGCAGCAGGCGTAGATTCTATTTTAGTTGCAGATGTACCACTGCACGAGTCTAAAATGTTTAGAAAAGCAGCCATGGCAAATGGTATAGACCCTATATTTATTGCCACACCTAATGCCGATGACGATACCCTGCGCCAATGTGCATCTTATGGCCGTGGTTACACGTATTTATTATCGCGTGCGGGTGTTACCGGTACCGATACAAAAGCGCAAATGCCAGCAGGCAATATTGTTACTAAATTAACAGAATACCATGCAGCCCCTGCTTTATTAGGCTTTGGTATTTCTACACCCGATGATGTAAAAGCCGCTTTAAAAGCAGGCGCAGCAGGTGCTATTTCAGGCTCAGCCGTGGTTAAGATTATTGAAGCAAACCTTAATGATTTAGACGCGATGACCGCACAGTTAAAAGCGTTTGTAGCTGATATGAAAGCGGCAACCACATTGTAAAATGCTTACAATTTACGCATAAAAAAGGGCATTTTAAATGCCCTTTTTTTAAAACCTAACTTAGCAAGCTTAGTGAGCTTGATGTTTACCTTCTAAAATTTCTTCAATAAATTTTGCATTAAATGCTTCTAAATCTGCTGGGCTGCGGCTTGTTACTAACCCTTGGTCTACACTCACCTCTTCATCAACCCAGTTTGCACCCGCATTGATTAAATCACTTTTAATGCTCGGGAATGATGTAACGGTACGGTCGCGTAATTTATTAATCTCGGCAAGTAACCAAGGTGCATGACAAATAGCTGCAACAGGCTTATTTTTCTCAGCGCCAAAAAAACCGTCTATAAACGCTTTTGCGTGCTTATCTTGGCGTAACGTATCTGGGTTAAATAAGCCACCTGGCAGCATAAGCGCATCGTAATCGTTGGCACTGGCATTTGTAACAAGTTTATCTACGCTTACTTTGTCGCCCCATTTATCTTCGTCCCAACCGGTGATTTCACCCTCTTTTACCGACACAATATCGATATCAGCGCCAGCATTTAGTAAAGCATCACGTGGAGATAATAGCTCACTTTGCTCAAAGCCATCAGTGGCTAAAATAGCAATTTTTTTACCTTGTAATCGTGTGCTTGATTGTAATGTAGACATAGAGATCTCCTTATTGCGTTAAATAAAATGTTTTAATCATCCTATTAAAAGCATAAGCAATGCCAAACTTAAGGTACTGAAAATTATGAATAATGTAAATTCAAGCTGTCAAAGCTATGTAAATCATTTAGAGGGTTTGAATAATCTACATAGCTTAATTTAAAAGTGCATATAAAAAACAACACACAAGCTTTGCTTATAGGATGAAGTAGTTAGGCATTAACTAAAAACTGGGTATTTATTTTGTAGACGCACCCTATTAGCGGGATGCGCCGAACTATAATTTTGTGATTAATAGCGCTAACTAAACCTAAAAAGGTAACTGGGCTATTAGCAAGTATGGGTTGCAGGCACTAGTCTCTGGTACTGGTACCGGTCTATGCAAGTTGCTACTTAAAGGCGATCTTTTAATGCTTTGGCAGGTTTAAATACGGCTTTGTTAGCGCCCTCTATTTCGATGCTTTCGCCTGTTTGAGGATTTCGCCCAGTACGTGCTGGGTAGTAGCTTAATGCAAATGTACCAAATCCACTTATTTGTACTTGGTCGCCCTCAGATAACGATTTAGTGATTACTTTTTGTAAACTTGTAAGTGCTGCTTGTGTGTCTTTTTTTGTAAGCTCACTGCTTTTTGCCATTTTGGCAACAAGTTGTGCTTTGTTCATTGTAGGCTCCTAAATGCACACTTAATCAGTATTGGTTAAGCGTGGGGATATGATGATGAATAAATAAAGCCACGCAGGCTAAGGCTTACAGGGCAACAAGTCAACCTTGTAGTTGCCTAGTGTTATGTGGTAAAAACTTCTCTGACTTCTTTTTGTATAATTTAGGTAGTATATGCACGCATTGATTGAATACATCCCGCTAATATTATTTTTTGCGGTATTTAAATTAGTTGATATTTATTGGGCAACCGGCCTTTTAATGGTCACTACGCTTATTCAAGTTGCGTATAGCTACTTTAAGCACCGCCATGTACCTACTCGCCAATGGTTATTTTTTGCTATTGCAGCGGTATTTGGCACATTAACCTTAGTACTCCACGATGAACAATATATAAAATGGAAAGCCACGCTAATTTACGCCGGCTTAAGCCTCACCTTATTAATTAGCCGCTACGTGCTGAATAAAAATCTTGTTAAAAAAGCTCTTAGCTCAATCCTCGAAAACGCTAACGACTCTAAACAGGCGATTGAAGTGCCAGAACCTGTGTGGAATAAACTTAACTTAATGTGGATTACCATAACCGCAAGTATTGCGGTGCTGAATATTTACATTGCGTATAATTTCTCACTCGATTTTTGGGTTAACTTTAAAGTGTTTGGCTTAATGGCCATTACCTTTGTGAGTATTTTGATCACTATTTTTGCTTTGTATAAGTACTTCCCTGATGAAGAGGAACCTGCAAAGTAAAACATCTTCGTCATAAAAATGTCGTCTTTGCTTGATAGCGTGTAAAAAAAATCAATCAGAGACGACCTTGAACGCCAATCAATACCGCTGGTTTGAATTTACCCTCATATTTGTTTTATTGCCTTTAATAGGCTTTACCCTTCGTAGTTACCTAGCTAACTGGCTTATACCCGCACTGATTGTTTTAATGACCGTGTGCTGCATGTTATTACTGAACGACCCCCACTTTAAGCGATTTAGACTCACAAGCCTGGGGCAGTTTTCTGCAGTAAAGCGGCGTTTATTTAGTTTCTTTTTTTTAGGCGCGCTTTTCTCAGGCGTGTTTTACGGCATTATTCATCAAGAAAACTGGTTTAATATGCCGCTGCACTCATTTTATAACTGGTTACTTTTACTACTCCTATACCCGCTGCTATCGGTATTACCACAAGAGCTAATTTTCAGAACCTACTTTTTTCATCGCTATAAACGCATTATGCCCAAAAAAAGAGTGCGTATAGTGGTAAGCGCAGTAGTGTTTGCCCTTGCCCATATTGTGTATGCTAATTGGGTGGCTGTAGGCTTAGCATTTTTAGGCGGGTTATTATTCTCGTTTACCTATGCGCAAAGCCGCTCAACCATAGTGTGTGTTATTGAGCATAGTTTATGGGGCTTGTGGATGTTTACACTGGGGATTGGCAGTTCTCTAGACTCAGGGGCTATAAGCTAAGCCGCTATTTTCAACAACAAAAAAAGCCGCGTTAATACGCGGCTTTTGGCAATTTTTTAGCCTAAAATCCAAATAACTTAAAGGCAAAAAACTTAGTCGCTACTGTGTTTATAAATATGGCTAATAAAATAACCGGAATAAACGTAGAAAGCGAAAAGTTAACGTATTTTTCCATAAAGCTGCCGGCGTAATTTGGTGAGCCTTGGCTTAACTCATCTGTTAGGCGCGCTTTTTTCCAACGATACATAACAAATAAACACACCATTAAACCATTAAATGGCAATATAGTGTCGTAAAATACATCATAAACAATATCAAAAAAGCTTTTATTACCGCTGCCGTAACTCGTAAACGACGTTAGGCTATCAACCATGCCAAACGACATAGTACATAATATAGTTAATACACCTGTAGCTAGCGTTAAAATACCTAAGGCTTTTTTACGGCTTATCCCTTTACGGTCACTTAGGGTTGCTGTAGGTACTTCTACAATTGATACAAGCGAGGTAATCGCAGCAAAAAACACTAATAAAAAGAACGAAAACGCCACGGCTGATGCACCAAAATAACCAATGTCATTTTGTAGTGCTAATAAAATTTTAGGTAAGTATACAAATATCATCGATACAGACGAATCAGAAAGTGCCGCTGGGTCAGTACTTGGATCAAAACTAAATATTGCCGGTAGCACCATTAAACCAGCTACAAATGCCACTAATGAGTCGGTAATAGCGACCATTTTTGCACTGCCAACAATGTCATCTTTTTTAGATATGTAAGAGGCGTACGTCATTAAAATACCCATACCTAACGATAATGAGAAAAACGCTTGGCTTAGTGCACCATTAAGGACGCTGGCGCTCATTTTAGAAAAATCAGGAATAACATAATATTTAACACCCGCCATGGCGTTATCAAGCGTTAATACATACGCAACAAGGGCAAGCAACATAACAAATAAAGCCGGCATTAAAAACTTAGCGGCTTTTTCTATGCCTTGTTTAACCCCACCCAATAAAATAAGGTTAACAATAATAACTACCACAGCCATGTAGCCAAAAACAGTGTAGCTATTTATAAAACTGCCAAAATGATTCGGATCGGCCAGTGCATCTAAATTACCCATGGCAGTTTGGCTTAAGTAACCAAAGATCCACACGGTAATAACCATGTAAAATACGGCAATCATAAACGGCGTTAATACTGCCAAAAAGCCAGCAAACTTCCATTTTTTATCGTTATTTGCCAGCGCTTTGTAAGAACCTAGTGGATCTTTTTGCGCGTTACGACCCATAGCCATTTCAGCCATCATGACCGGTAAACAAATAAAAGCAACAAACAAAGCGTATACAAGTAAAAATGCACCACCACCATTTTTAGTTGCTGAAACAGGAAAACCTACTAAGTTGCCAATACCTACTGCCGAACCTGCTGCAGCCAGTATAAAGCCAAGACGGGAGCTAAAGTGCTCTCTATTATTGCTCATGTATTAACCTTGTTATTTTTAAGTTATTCAAGCGACTCTACCAGTGTTGTGCCGCGCTTTTCAAGCAATTACCCACTAAAAATAATTAATAACTGTAAACCTAGCTTTAACGGTAATTTGTTCACCAACTATCAACGTTGTGCTAGTATTTGCGTTATTAAACTTAACATTTTTTTGAGAATGACTATGTTGTACATGATTTACTCAACCGACGTTGAAAACAGCTTACCGCTAAGAAAAGAAGCCCGCCCCGCCCACTTAGCACGCCTAAGCGAACTTGAATCTCAAAACCGTTTATTTGTTGCCGGCCCACTACCAGCAATTGATAGTGAAGACCCGCAAGATGCTGGATTTACAGGCTCATTGGTCATTGCCGAATTTGAATCTCTTGAAAAAGCACGTGAATGGGCAGCAGCAGATCCCTACGTTGCAGCCGGCGTTTACGCAAACACCGTTGTAAAACCATATAAAAAAGTATTACCGGCGTAACGAACTCCCTGAATTTAAAACGTTATTTAATTCAGGGTTGGTTCACTGCTAATTAATTAAGCTGGCGGATGTAAAAGCGCATATTGGACGTTTTTACTTGAGTTTTAGTAGCTTAGTTAATTAGAATAGCTGGGTTTGATCTAGGAGTTCCCGTCATGCGTGTATTATTAACCCTTGGTTTAATTGCCTGTATTAGCGTCAGTGGCGCCGTACACGCAAATACAACTGCTATTAAAGCAGTTAAAAAAACTGAGATCAGCAAAAAGAAAGCCGTAATACTTGCAAAAGAAGAAACTGACGGTAAAACCTTAAAAATTACAGAACAAGCAAAATTTTATACTGTACGTATACTCAAATCTGACGGCCACGTCGTTGATTTACATATAAATAAAAAAACCGGCGAAGTGAAAAAGGATTAGCAAATGCGAATTTTAGTTATAGAAGATGATTTACACTTAGCAGACAACCTACGTAATGCTTTAGAGAAAGAACGTTACAGTGTTGATTTATGTCACGATGGCGAAGCTGGCCTATTCCATATTACAGAATACCCGCTAGATATGGCGGTGGTTGATTTAGGCTTACCAAAAATTGACGGTATTGAGCTAATCAATAAAGCACGTGCACAGGGCGTGACTATTCCTATTTTAATCTTAACGGCGCGCGATCGCTGGCAAGACAAAGTTGAAGGCCTAGATGCAGGTGCTGACGACTACTTAACCAAACCGTTCCATGTTGAAGAATTAATTGCGCGTTGTAACGCACTTATTCGCCGCAGTGCGGGTAAAGCAAATCCAGAAATGACAGCGGGTCCAATTAAAATTCATACTCGCTCGCAACAAGTATGGGTTAACGACAAAGAACTTAGCCTTACAGCCTATGAGTACAAAGTACTTGAGTATTTAATGGTTAACCCGCAAAAAGTAATTTCAAAATCAGAACTTACTGAGCACATTTACGACCAAGATTTCGATCTTGATTCTAACGTTATCGAAGTATTTGTACTTCGTCTGCGTAAAAAATTAGACCCTGAAGGCACATTAAACCCAGTAGAAACACTACGTGGGCGTGGTTACAGGCTTAAAAGTCAGTGGTAGCATCGCAAATATCGCTTAAAATAAGGCAAGGATTTATCCTTGTCTTTGTTTTATTGGTGGCACTGCCTATTTTGTTTTACTCGATTGGGAAAGCGTATTACGCCTCATTAGTCGAAACCACCGAAAAAAATCTAGAAGCCCACTTATACTCCCTTATTTCTGAAGTCGACTTTACTGAGCGCGGCATTATTATGCCCAGCACAATTTTAACGCCTGAGCTTAATAACTTAAATTCAGATACCTACGCAATGATTTACCGCGATGATGTACCTGTGTGGCACTCAGAGTCTGCAGTAAACGTGAACTTTAAACCCGAGTACATAGAGCCTAAAGCAGGTGCAGCCGACTTTAGACGCGTGGTTTATAACAATGCGGTTTATTGGCAATTAAGCCTAACGGTCATTTTAAATAATATTGATCAATCTGAGCAGGCACGTTTTATATTACTCAAACGAAACGATGCATTGCTAAGGTTAATGGATGGCTTTAAGCAAACCTTAGTCGATTGGATGTTTATAATGGGTATTGCGATTGCCGGTTTAATGGCAATTGGGTTTATTTGGAGCGGCCGACCATTACAACGTCTTGATAAAGAAATAAAAGCCATTGAGTCGGGCGATATTCAAGAGATTAAAGGCTTATACCCTGTAGAGCTGCAAACGATCAAATCAGATTTAAATCTACTGCTAGAATCACAGCAGCGTCAAAAAGAGCGCTACAGAGCCTCTTTAAGTGACCTAGCACATGCATTAAAAACCCCCCTTGCTGTATTAAAATCAAGCCCGCTTGCTAATGATGCCGATGCCCAAGAGCAACTTGATAGAATAAATGTGATGATCGAGCATCAGTTAAAGCGTGCCGCTACTGGCGCCTCAGACACATGGAAAAAACAAACCCCAGTTAAACCTGTTATTGATTCTATTTTAAGTGCAATGGCCAAGGTATACCGCGATAAAGACATTATTTTTAATTGCACTGTAACCGATAAAGATTACTTTTTAGGGGATCAAACAGATTTAATGGAATTACTGGGTAATTTAATTGATAACGCCTGTAAAGCATGTCGCTCGCAAGTAGAAGTACAAGTCATTCAAAGTAAAACACTGTGCATAGGCATTAGTGACGATGGGCCAGGTGTACCCGAGGATAAACGCGAGTCTTTATTAACCCGTGGTACCCGCCTAGATACTTATGAAAGCGGCCACGGTGTGGGTATGGCGATAGTCTCTGACTTGGTTAACTCTTATAACGGCCACTTAACGATTAATAAGTCTGACACCCTAGGCGGCGCACAATTTATTTTAGAGTTTAATTACAATGATAAAAAATAGCCTGTTAATCACACTTACAAGCCTATTAGCCCTAAGTGCTAATGCCAGCGCGAAAACACAGTGTACGCTTGAGCAAAACGCAACACCGAGCCAAACTAAACGCTATACGCAGTGTTTAGACACGCAAATAAATCAGGCTAAGTATAGTCAAGGTACGTGGATTCAAAAACGTAAATATGAACTCACTAAACTAGAAGAGCAAAGCGGAAATACGCAAATCCTGATGTTGTTCAAGCGCAGCGTCGATAACCACCAAAAGTATATTGAAGCAAGCTGCCAATGGCGCTATATATTAAAACTGCCAAATGCCAGCCAAGCCGCTATAGATTACAAATTATGTGAACTTGCTCTTATTGAGCAGTTTACTCAAGTGCTTAAAAACCCGCTTTAAATGGGGGTATTAACCTCCATTAAAAAAGCGATTAGTACTGTGTATTAATCGCTTTTTTGTATTAATCAAATATGCATATTTAACGAACTGATATTATTTATCGTCTATCGACTCGCCAGTGCCAAGTAGCGTGGCAACCCAGCGCCCTTCATCACTTGCCTCAAGAGCTATTTTAACTATCATAGTAAGCGGTACCGATAGCAACATACCTACAGTTCCTAATAACCAGCCCCAAAATATTAACGACAAAAACACCACTAAGGTAGAAAGCCCAAGGCCTTTCCCCATAAATTTAGGCTCTACAATGTTACCCATTACCGTATTAATAATTAGATACCCTGCGCCTACGAGGCCTGCAGTTAGGGGGCCTTGTGTGATAAGTGCTAACAATACGGCGGGTACTGCGGCAATAATAGAGCCTATGTTAGGAATATAGTTAAACATAAAGGCTAAAACTCCCCACAACACAAAGTAGTCAACATCTAAAATCCATAAATAGAATGCGGCAATAACACCTGTGCCTAAACTAACCAAGGTTTTAATTGCTAAATATGAATTAATTGAAGCCAAAAAGCGGTCTATTTGTTCCATTTTTCGATCTGGATCGGCAAGTGCCATGTGGATTTTTTTGCTTAGAGTAGGCCCTTCAAAAAGCATAAACACCACAGTTAATATAATTAAAAACATGTTTGCCATTACACCGCCTAAGCCAGTAAGCATATTAGTGGCTACATCGACCATTTTACCTGGGTCAAACATGGAGAGGATTTGATCTCTATCGATTAAAATATTGTATTGCGATGCAAGATCGACCAACCACACAAACTCTTCTTTTAGCCGAGCTTTATATTCAGGAAGTTGCTGCGAAAAGTCGTTAACAGATTGCCCCACAAGGCCGCCTAAGCTTACACCTAAGCCGACAATTATAAGTACCACAATAACAACAGAAACCCCTTTTGGGATGCGATAGCGGCCAAAAAAAGTGATCAGCGGGTTACATACAATGGCAATAAACGCTGCCAAAATAAAGGGGATAATAATAACACTTGCGGCCTTAATACCGGCTAATACAACCACCAGTGCTGCAAATATTATTAAGCTTTTATTTACGCCAGTTAAACTTGCCAACGCGCCAATCCTTTTCTTATGAAATTCGCTTTAGTGTAAGGCAAAAACTAATTAAATGAAATATTTACAAAGTGATCGTTGTTTTTTAGTTAACGTAATAATTTGCATTAAGACAGTTTAAATAGTATACATTTTAAACAAATCGTACACTTATTTTTAGTAAGGTTTTTATGCATATTTTTTTTACAGGCGCCACCGGTCTAATTGGTAAACACCTAACGCCATTTTTGCTACATCATCATAAAGTAACGGTACTTAGCCGAAATAAAACCAAAGCTCATGTATTGCTTGGCCATAATATTGATGTAGTAAGCACCGTTGATGAGGTTAACTTTAACCATGTAGATACCGTGATTAATTTAGCCGGCGAACCTATCGTCAACAAACGTTGGACACAGGCACAAAAACAAATAATTAAAAACAGTAGGATAAATCTTACCACGCAACTCAGCGATGCTATTTTAAATTGCACCACGCCCCCGGCTACATTTATATCTGGTAGTGCCATTGGCTATTATGGCCGCCAAGGTGATACCCCAGTAGACGAAGACACTAACGATGTTAATGATGAATTTAGCCATCAACTCTGTAAAGAGTGGGAGCACGCAGCACTAAAAGCACAAAGTGACAAAACACGGGTGTGCTTACTACGCACGGGCATTGTTTTAAGCAAAAATGGCGGCGCGTTAAGTAAAATGCTTCCTGCGTTTAAATTTTTTGCAGGTGGTCCCATTGGCGATGGGGAGCAAGGTATGTCGTGGATTCATATTGATGACATGATTCAGCTTATTTTATTTATTATTAAGCACACAGAGGTATCTGGGCCTGTTAATGCGACTGCTCCTGCCCCCGTAAGCAATAAAACATTTAGCAAAAGCTTGGGTAAAGCATTGTCTCGCCCATCCGCTCTCACTATGCCAACCCCAGTGCTAAAAGTGTTAATGGGTGAAATGTCAGATTTGCTTACAACAGGGCAGTATGTAATACCCAAAAAAGCGTTAGCGCATAACTATCGTTTTCATTTTACAGATATAGACTCTGCATTAAGCAGCTTAATAAAATAAGGGGATTCAGCATAGATACACCTTACAAAGGTTATAAAATACTACTTAAAGCTAAGCTGTTGTAATCAATGTAAGCCTTAGTATCTCGCCATAATTTAAAGTAGCCATTTAATAATAAAAGAACTTTTCTATGCTGCACTTACCAACCGTTATAAGCCTTTCTTTTATTTTAAACCTTATAATCGGGCTGTATTTTGTCTCTATTTATCAATATAAAAAACAAACAAGCTTTTTATATTTGGGCCTTGCTTGTGTCACCTTTACATTCGCCATTCTATGCGCAAGCTTACGCGTGATCATTGCATGGCCGTTTATTACCCATTATTTTGCCAGTCTATTTATTATTGCTTGCCCACTTTTTTTAATTATGGGATTAAAAGCACTCAATCCGTTAAATAAAGGCATATGCAGGCAAGTTAGCTCTTTACTCATTGTGGCTGCGGTATTTTTACTCGCAGTTTACAACACTGCAGCAGAGCAAATATTGGTCAGTTTAACTGTGGCAGGGTTATTTGTGTATGCTTCGTATATTGTTTTAAACGCCCGCTTTATAGCAAAATTACAACAACGTATGTTATTGCTTTGCCTATTACTGCATGCGCTCGTTATGCTAATACAGGGAGTTTTATTACTGTTGCCGTTTGTTACTGCGATAAACTTTAACTTTACCTCTGTTTTGCAATTTACTTTGAGCGTGCACTTAATGCTTGCCACCAGCGCCGCCCTATTGCTGCCTTTTTTAGTGTTTGCCAATACAGAGCATACGCTCAACTCACTCGCTAATCGCGATCCATTAACCCAGCTATTAAATAAACACGGCTTAAATGCAATTGCCAATACGTTATTTAGTAAAAATAATGCCGAACACCCTATTAGCATAATCATGGTCGATATAGACTTTTTTAAGCGTGTTAACGATGAATATGGGCACGATGCAGGCGATGAAGCAATAAAATGGATTGCACAGCATATTGCAGCACTTTTTTCTAAGAGCGCGGTTACCGCGCGTGTTGGCGGCGAAGAGTTTGCTATTTTACTTAGCCACTGTACGTTAAATGAGGCGCAGAGCGCGGCAAACACCCTAAGGAAAAACATTAAAAATAAGCCTTTTAGCTATTTCGACAACACCATTTGTTTAAAAATAAGCGCAGGGGTTGCATGCAGCAATACGCACACAAGCTCTTTTAAATCGCTACTTAGTGCGGCAGATAAGCGCTTGTATATTGCTAAAACCACAGGACGCGACAAAGTCATATATGAATCTGCACAAAACCCGTTTATAAGTAAAAAATCCGTATGCACATAAAAAAAGCCCTTCAATTGAAGGGCTTTGACATACACACTAAAACAAAATGATTACTGACATTTAAGCCCAGCAGAGTCTGCCTTATTTGGCACAAACTGAATGTTTGCTACCGACACTGAGGTCTTGCTGCTTGCATGTAAACTGAACGGGCTTGTAAGGCTTGCAAAGTCTACACCTTGGTTAGCAAAACAACGTAAGTCTACCGACACCGACTGCCATTTATTTGCGATTGTTTGATCAACCATTTTACTCAAGGCAATCGCACCACCACACTCACCTGAACAAGTCATAGCAAGGTTTACGTCATCGGTTAGTGGTTCATTGAGTTTAATATCAAAACTAATCACGCCATTAGCCTCTAAATACGTAATGGTATCTTCAGCAAAACTTGTGACTATTTCAGCACTTGCCTTTTGCTCGCCACTAAAACTAAATTGGCGCGCGTCTTCTTGAACTGTTTTATCCTCAGTACGGTATTTAAGTGCACCCAGTTGATGAGTACTACTTGATACATCTAATAGTTCATCGCCAGATTTAAGTAATAAACGCCATGGAGCAACCGGTGCGCCAACTAAAATATCCATACTAGTTAGCGCCGAATTATCCAAGTTAGACTCTTCATTTAAGTTATCAGCTAAAACATTTTTATCGCCGTACGTTAAGCCAAAACCGTACGGTAATAGAGGGCTGTAATCGTCATCGCCTTTATTAACCGTTGCTTGTACTGCTGTTTTAGGCCACGAAAACGAAAGCTTACCGCTAAAGTTATGCTGAATACTGCCATCTTTGGCTTTTAAAATAACATCGGCAATACCGCCACCCTCTGTACCAGGCAGCCACGCTGCAACAAATGCATCAGAGGCATTGAGCTCGCTGTTAACCCACATAGGACGACCCGAAATAAATACCGATACAACGGGTATACCTTGTGCCTTTAACGACTTTAATAATGCGAGCGATTTTTTATTACCGCGCTCAAATTCTAGGTTATCTCTATCACCATGCCCTTCTGCATAAGGCTCTTCACCAAATACCACAACAGCTACATCTGGGCGCTGTTCATATGAGCCATCCACACTTAAAATGGCACGACCACCCGCCTGCGTAATTTGTTTTTCAAGGCCTGCATAAATAGATGTGGCACCAGGAAAATCAGCATTTTTATTATTAGTCCCTTGCCAAGTGATACTCCAACCACCCGACTGCTTACCTATGTTATCAGCTCCATCGCCAGCAATTAATACAGTTTGGTTTGCATCAAGAGGCAAAATATTGTTTTTGTTTTTAAGTAAAACAAGTGATTCGCGTACTGCTTGACGCGCAACTTCGCGGTGCTGCTGAGCACCAATTAGCTCAGTTTTACCCGAAAACTGACGTTTAGCCGGGCTTGGCTTATCAAATAAACCGGCACGTAATTTAACGCGTAAAATTCTACTTACTGCATCATCAATACGCGACATGCTGATTTCGCCAGCTTTCACTTGCGCTATGGTGTTTTCGTACAATGGCTTCCAAGCGCCAGTTGGCACCATAAAAATATCAAGCCCCGCGTTAACAGCCTGTGCACAACTTTCGTTTGTACAGCCTTTAATTTGGCCATGGCCGTTCCAATCACCTACAACAAAACCATCAAAGCCCATGCGGGTTTTAAGCACGTCGGTTAACAGGTATTTGTTGCCGTGGTTTTTAACTCCATGCCAGCTATTAAACGATGCCATAACCGACTGACTCCCCGCCGATAAGCCTCCTACATAACCTTGCGCATGTATATCAAACAAATCTTGCTCGCTGTCGATATTATTACCTTGGTCATCGCCATCGACTGTGCCGCCATCACCTAAAAAGTGTTTAACAGTACTAATAACACGTTTATCACTTAAAAAATCGCCATCGGCCTTGCCCTGTAAACCATTTACAATTGCAGCTGAATAATCGCGTACAATGCGAGGGTCTTCTGAATAACCTTCATAGGTTCTGCCCCAGCGGTCGTCGCGCACAACAGCCACTGTAGGTGCAAATACCCAATCTATACCCGTTGCCATTACTTCAACCGCAGTGATAGCTGCTATTTGCTCAATCAATGCAGGGTTATTTGCCGCACCTAAACCAATATTATGCGGAAATAAAGTCGCGCCAATTACATTATTGTGACCATGCACAGCATCGGTACCCCACATTGTGGGTATTTTACTGCCATCGATAGAATCATCTACCGACGCCTGATAAAAATCTTCAGCCAATTTTACCCAATCCATGGGGGTTGCGTGTTTATCACCATTAGGAAACGCTCCTCCCCCGTTTAGGTATGAGCCAAAGCCATATTTGCGCATGTCTTCAACGGTAATATCGCGAATTTCTGGTTGAATCATTTGAGCTACTTTTTGCTCAAGCGTCATTGTTTTTAAATAATCTGCTATTTTGGCTTCAATTTGTGGGTCTTGTTTTACGGCAATATTAAGTTTTGGCCAAATTTGCGCTGTTTTAGACACCCCATTATTCGCCTCAGGAGTTGTTGTCGCGTCATTTGAACAAGCCGATAAAATGCCTACTGATGCAATTAATGAGGCACGTGCTATTTTGTTAAGTGAAAAAGGGGTTTTCATTATAGAGTCTCCTGAACTTGAACTGGTTTGCTTCCGCTTAAACCATAAAACGCGATAAATAAGTAACAAAAAATTGGTAAAACATACGAAAGCTGAACACCCACATTATCAGCAAGCGCACCTTGTAAAAGTGGCACAATTGCCCCCCCTACAATCGCCAAACACAATATGCCAGAGCCTTGCGCGGTATGCTTACCCAGACCATTTAGCGCTAAACTAAAAATAGTAGGGAACATAATAGAATTAAATAATCCAACCAGTAGGATTGACCACATTGCTAATTGACCCGACGTGCTCATGGCTATAACCACTAAAATAATAGCCATAGTTGCATTAAAGCCAAGTACTTTGCCAGCGGGTAATTTTTGCATTACAGCTGCACCAATGAAACGCCCTACCATAGCACCACCAAAATAATAGGTGATGTAATGAGCAGCCACATGTTCTTTTAAACCGGCAATATTTTCTTGCGCTAAAAAGCTAACTAAAAAACTGCCAATGGCAACTTCTGCACCTACATACATAAAAATACCGACAGCACCGAGTGTAAGGTGGCGGTATTGCCATGCACTGCCCTCTATTGTCTCTGACTTTTGTGCGGCTTCTTTTTGCTCACTCATTATGTCTGGCAATTTAAGCCATGCAAAAATAGCAGCGAGTAAAATAAGCATGCCAGCTAATAGTAAATAAGGAAGTTGTACTGATTCTGCGTTTTGTGCCGGTGTTAAAAACGCCTCAGAGGCAGAGTCAAGAATCAAAAATGCACCAAATGTAGGAGCAACCGTAGTGCCAAGCGCATTAAATGCTTGCGTTAAGGTAAGACGAGAAGACGCTGTTTGAGGGGCGCCAAGTAAACTCACATAAGGGTTAGCCGAAACCTGCAACAGGGTAATACCGCTTGCCAGAACAAATAAAGCAAACAAAAATACTGGGTAATTATGTAGCGCCGCAGCCGGGTAAAAAAGCACACAACCCAATGCTGCTATAAGTAACCCCGCTACAATGCCTTTTTTGTAACCTAATTTTTTAACTATATGGCCACTTGGCAATGACATTAAAAAATAAGCCCCAAAAAAACAAAACTGAACCAGCATTGCTTGGACATAAGTTAAGTTAAACACCGCTTTTAAATGCGGAATTAAAATATCGTTTAAGCAGGTAATAAATCCCCACATAAAGAATAAAGTAGTTAAAGACGTTAATGCAAAACCATAGTTTTTATCTTGGTAGTTTTGCGACTGTGTGTGTGTCGTCAGTGGTGCTGAACTGGCCATAGGCTCTCCGCAATTTATTATTATAAATTAGGGCGTGTTGTTCTTTGCGGATTGAAATTTGTTCAATCTAGGGGAGATTAAATCGCGGCGCGAGGTTTGTAACCTAGCGGGCTAAGTAAAAACCAAGCAACAAAGAGTTAATCGTCCCTAGAAAGAACCCGAAGGGCAACGCATGTTTGGCATTTATGCTGCGTTATCGCCTATTTATGGGGAATAACCACACTTCATAGGCTCTGCCTTGCCTAAAACCAAACATACAGCTGCAAATTCAACCATCAAAGATCAATGCGCCCTAATACAAAAGTCGTTATTAAAAATTGCCGTGTAACCCAGCAACATTAAAGAGTTGACCTTCGTATCAATTAACACTAATCTAAAAATGTAAGCGCTTTCACGTGTAATTAAATACGAACCTGTAACATATTTCAACAAGTTTTATTTTTTTATAAACGCGCTCTTACGCTTCATCGCAGTAAATACAGTGGCTATTTATGCATTTAAGGTTTAAAAAGGTTTGTTACTAATGACAAAATTATCGTTACCATCTCATTCACCTCTATTAACAAAAAACTTTGTTTATGGTGTGGCTACGGCATCATTTCAAATTGAAGGCGGGTATGAGCATCGCCTACCCTGTATATGGGATACCTTTTGCGATACACCCAACAAAATAGCCGACAGCTCAAATGGGCATGTTGCCTGCGATCATTACAATCAGTGGCAAAACGATATTGAATTAATAGACTCGCTTGGCGTAGATGCATATAGACTTTCTATCTCTTGGCCGCGAGTAATCACCTTATCGGGTGAGCTAAACCCTGAGGGCGTAAAGTTTTATACTAATATTCTTGATGAGCTTAATAAGCGCAACATTAAAGCGTTTGTAACGCTATATCACTGGGATTTACCTCAACATTTAGAAGACAAAGGCGGCTGGTTAAATCGCGACACAGCTTATGAATTTGCTCGGTATGTAAAGCTTATTAGCCAAGCATTTGGCGAGCGGGTATTTTCGTACGCGACCCTAAATGAGCCATTTTGCAGTGCCTTTTTAGGCTACGAAGTAGGCATACATGCCCCAGGTTTAGTGGGCAAAGAGTACGGTAAAAAAGCGGCGCACCATTTATTGCTTGCTCATGGTTTGGCAATGGATGTGTTAAAGCAAACCTCGCCTAATACTCAAAATGGTATTGTGCTTAATTTTACACCTTGCTACCCATTAACGCAGTCAGCAGAGGATATAAACGCAGCTCGCTACGCCGATGATTATTTAAATCAATGGTATATGAAACCAATAATGGATGGCCAATACCCAGAAATTATAAAACAGCTTCCTAGCAATCAGCAGCCTGAAATCCACCCAGGCGATATGGACATAATTTCACAATCTATTGATTACTTAGGCATTAATTTTTATACGCGCCAAGTATACAAAGCGCATCCTAGCGATATATACGAGCCACTTGATCCACAAGGGCCTTTAACCGACATGGGCTGGGAAATTTACCCGCAGTCGTTCACCGACTTACTTGTAACGCTTAACAACACTTACACCTTACCGCCTATTTATATTACCGAGAACGGCGCAGCTATGCCCGACACCATTAAAAATGGCGAGGTAAACGATGTAGATCGCCTAAACTATTATCATAGCCACTTAAATGCTGTGCACGATGCCACAGCGCAAGGGGTTAATATTATTGGTTACTTTGCGTGGAGCTTAATGGATAATTTTGAATGGGCTGAGGGCTACTTAAAACGCTTTGGCATTGTTTACGTTGATTATAAAACTCAGCAACGTACTATAAAAGCCAGTGGCCAAGCTTATAAAAGCTTGATACAAAGCCGTAAATAGCCAATAAAAGCTATTCGACTAATCGCATAAATAAAAATCAAAAAGCGAGAACCTAACATCATGATAAGTGTAAAAGAAAAAATAGCCTATGGCCTTGGCGATACGGCAAGTAATATTATTTTTCAAACAGTTATGATGTTTTTAATGCTTTACTATACAGATGTAGTAGGGCTTTCTCCAGCGGTGGTAGGCACCCTATTTTTAGTGGTTAGGTTATTTGATGCCATCACCGACCCAGTTATGGGCAACTTAGCCGATAAAACTCAGTCGCGCTTTGGCCATTTTAGGCCCTATTTATTGTGGCTTGCCTTGCCCTTTGCGCTTATTAGTATTTTAGCTTTTACCACGCCAGAGCTTGAAGGCACCGATAAAATTATTTACGCCTTTACTACCTACACCTTGCTTATGGTGGCGTATACCGCCATAAATATTCCTTATTGCTCATTAGGTGGCGTGCTCACAAGCGATGTAAAAGAGCGTGTTAGCGTGCAATCGTATCGTTTTGTGTTTGGTATGTTAGGCGGCGTTATTGTTGCGGGCTGTACAATGCCAATGGTTGAATACTTTGGCCAAGGCGATAACGCCAAAGGTTACCAATACACCATGACGGCAATGAGTTTGCTTGGCTTAGTGTTATTTTTACTGTGTTTTTTTGGTACTAAAGAGCGCGTAGAGCAACCGCCTGAGCAAAATCTGTCGTTGTTTAAAAGTCTAAAAACCTTAATTAAAAACGATCAATGGCGAGTCCTGTGCGCTGCCGCGCTATTTTTACTCACTGGCCAAGTATTACGTTTAACCTTAGGTGTTTATTACGTTAAATACTATTTAGGGCAAGAAGATTTAATTACCTCTTTTATGACCCTAGGAGTGGTTGCCAGTATGGTTGGGTGTGCGTGTGCTCAGGCGTTGGCTAAGCGATTTTGTAAAATAAAAGCCTATATTAGTTTGCAGTTAATCGCTGCGGGCATATGTATTGCGAGCTATTTTATCTCCCCTGATAACATTACCTTGGCATTTGCCGCCTTTATTTTGTGGAAGTTTTTTTTAGATATGGCCACCCCGCTACTGTGGGCAAAAATGGCCGACACCATAGACTACGGGCACCACAAAACTGGGGTAAGAATTACTGGCCTAGTGTATTCGGGCGTTATATTTTTTATAAAAATGGGTGTGGCGTTAGGCGGTGCAATTGCAGGCTGGCTGCTGTCTTTTTATAATTACCAAGCGCAAACAATGCAGAGCCTTGATACGCAACAGGGTATTTTATTATCGTTTACTATTATACCGGCGTTTGGTTCTTTGTTTGTTGCATTTATTATGCGTAAATACACGCTCAATAACGCACAGTTAGCCTCTATACAGGCATCGCTAAAAACTAGTGCTAGTTAACATTTGGTGGGTACGGTATTATTTGCCCGCCAAAATAAAGGATATAAGTGAGTTAACAATAACATGGCCACAATTTATGAAGTGTCGGAGCTTGCTGGCGTATCGTTAGCTACAGTGTCACGGGTAATGAATAAAAACACCCGCGTAAGTGAAAAAACCACTAAAAAAGTACTCGATGCAATGCAGCAGCTGGGCTATAAGCCCAATTCTATTGCGCAATCGCTTGCCTCTAACAGAACCAACAGCGTGGGTATTTTGGTATCAGAGCTTCATGGTCCTTTCTTTGCTCAAATGATGGCAGGCATAGAGTCAGCCCTGCGCGCCGCGGGTAAGCACGTTATTATTACCACCGGCCACAGTGAAGACGATAAAGAAAAAGAAGGCATTGAATTTTTAATTAGCCGCAAATGCGATGCACTCATTTTACATGTAGAGTCAGTCAGTGATGACTACTTAATTGAGCTAAGTAAAGGTAAAACCCCTATTTACCTTATTAACCGATACGTACATTCACTTGAAAGTAACTGCATTAGCCTAGATAACGAACTCGGCGGCTACTTAGCCAGTAAATCTATTGTTGAACAAGGCCACACAAATATTGCTTATATTGCGGGGCCGCAAGTTAAAGCCGATGCCAGAAACCGTTTAAAAGGACATAAAAAAGCGCTGCACGAAAAAAACATCCCCTTTAATGAGGCGCTGTTTTACGAAGGTGATTTTAACGAAATTGGCGGCAGCAAAGGCCTTGAAAAACTACTCAACACGCGTATTCCGTTTAGTGCTTTAGTGTGTGCCAACGATGAAATGGCATCAGGTGCTATGAAATACGCCCGAGAGCATGGCTTTAATTTACCAGAGGATTTATCGGTTATAGGCTTTGATAACGTTATATTTGCCAACTACCTTTACCCTACGCTAACTACCATAGATAACCCAGTGGAAGAAATGGGTGAAATGGCTGCTAAAATGGTGCTACAAGATGTGTATCAGCATAAAAACTTACACATAAACCGCGTGTTTGAACCCACCCTTATAAAACGTGACTCAACCCAACCACTGCCAAAATAACGCATAAAAAACGGCGCTATTTAAGCGCCGTTTTTATTAACCCCCAGTAATACCAATCTGCAATAATACTTAATCATTTAATTATGCGGATTGGTATAACTTATTTTGCTATCCACGGGGTTACTTTGACTACATTTTCTACATTGCCGAGCAGATTTACGTCACCTTCCCAGTTATCCTGTACTGCAAAGTAGCAGATTAATTTTTCGCACTGTATATGTGGGTTATTAAAGGTCACAGGCTCTTTAAATGTTACAGCAACGCCTTTTTGCTCAGGCAATAAAAACCACATAAGCTTACTAACAAAAAAGCCCGATAAATCGGTTAAAAGTTCATCTAACTCGTTATTAATTGTGTACAACGAATCTTTAGTTAAGCTAAGCCCTTCAAACTCACTGGCCTCAATTTGCAATTTTAACTGACAATCGTGATCAGGATTTTGTGGCTCTACAACAATAACGGCTTTATCCGTATCGAGCTGCTTATCAAACGGTAAAAGTAACTGTGCCTTATCGGTAAAGTTGAGCGGGTATTCGTTATTTTCAGTTAAAATTGTGCCGCTTTTAATAGCGCACGCCTCGTTTGTGGCAATATCGCTAATGTAAAAGTTAACTCGTGCATACTGAAAGTCGCCCTTGTTAACCACTTTTAATCTATCGTAAAAGCCATCGTACGACATAACAAACTCTTTGGCATTGACGGTACTTGCCGCCAAACTTAATAAAATGAGTATGGCGTTAATATTTATGAGTCGTTTTTTATTCATCAAAGTAAGCTCTGTTTTGGTTAATCATGGTGTTTAGCTCTTCTATGTAGGCCTCGCCGCGCTCTGAGTACGACATTAAACCATGCGTTAGTGCCGTTGCCGCAATGGGCTTTTGCTGTTGTCGTAAGTCTTCGCGTATCAGGCGTAAATCTTTGTAGGCGTTATGCGTGTTAATATTTCTAAAATACGAGCTTACTGCTGCGCGTACCGACTTAAATGCAGCAACTTCGTGCGCCGCTCCACTATTGCGGCGTCTTGGCACCATACCGCAGCCTTTTGAATAACACCATTGGCCAAAAAAGTTAAGCCCTATGCGTGCAAAGCGCGATGTGCCCCACGCCGACTCATTCGCCGCTTGCATTAGCGCAAGCTCTTTAGGAATAATATCAACACGGCGCAGCGCTTGGCTTAAAATTAGGGTGTTTACTGTTTCAGGTAAGCCATAGGCTTTTAAAATATTAACGATGTCGCGCTGTTGTTTTTTCTCGAGCGGTTCGTTGTATTCAAGCATCATACGCGCAATTTCTAACTTAGCGCGTTGCTGTAATATTTTTTTATTTTCAGCCTCAACATGTGGGCGAATAAAATCAAAAAATGCCTGTTTTTTCTCTTTTACATCCGCAAATTCAGAAAATTTAGGTAAGGTAACATTGTGCAGAGGTTTTTCTTTTTTCTTTACTTTTTTAGGTTGTTCACCTGTGGTTTGTTCTTCAACCTCTTGCTCATTACTTTGCATAAACGGATATGCAAGCGCCCATAAAAAAAATACGCTTAGTAACAGCTTTAAAATGGTTTTTAGCATGTAGTCTCTCTTTCAAACAACAATTATGCATGGGTAATACACACACATACGAAACCCCATTATACCTAAGCCACTATATAAACGCGAATAACTCCCTGTGTGTAACCCTTTAAGGGCCGCGCTTTGCTAAAAAATGCTAAAGTGGCT
The DNA here is from genome assembly GCF_001401875.1 of Pseudoalteromonas sp. P1-13-1a. Lineage (NCBI taxonomy): Bacteria > Pseudomonadati > Pseudomonadota > Gammaproteobacteria > Alteromonadales > Pseudoalteromonadaceae > Pseudoalteromonas > Pseudoalteromonas sp. P1-13-1a. The sequence continues at coordinate 166,604 of NZ_LKDV01000004.1, forward strand.
GCTTGCGATAAATATATTATCCACCAGCTCAGGTTATGTACTTGTTCATTCGCATTTTATTAGGGCATGGGTATACTGAGCTTATACCGTGTATAACAATGTTTTGTGAGTAAGCAGTATGGATAAGCAATGGCAAAGCCGAATAATAGAACAGTATAAAAATCGCCCTAACGATAATCGCTCCCCCTGGCAGGTAGACCGCTCTCGTATAATTCATGCTGCAGCTTTTAGGCGCTTACAAGCAAAAACCCAAATTATGGGGATAGGCTTAAACGATTTTTATCGTACACGCCTAACCCACTCGTTAGAAGTCTCGCAAATTGGTACTGGCATATTACGGCATTTAAAAGCACAGCACAGCGACTTTACACACTTTCCTTCTACTGGTTTATTAGAAACCTTATGTTTAGCGCACGATATAGGCCACCCCCCGTTTGGCCATGGCGGCGAAATAGCCTTAAATTACATGATGCGTGAGCACGGAGGGTTTGAAGGAAATGCACAAACACTACGTATAGTCGCTAAACTTGAGCCATACTCTGATGGCCACGGCATGAACCTAACCCGCCGCACCTTGCTAGGATTTATAAAATACCCTGCCTATATAAATGATTTATGGCACACAATTCCTGATGTAAATAGCGTACGCTCATTTATAAAAGCAGATGATTGGCGCCCCGCTAAAGGCTTATACCACGATGACGCGCAAATATTTGAGTGGATCATTGCCCCTTTAAGCAACAACGATAAGGCCCTATTAACAAGCCATACGCCAGTAGATCAGTACCGAGCAAAAACCCGTTATAAATCGTTAGATAGCGCCATAATGGAACATGCCGATGACATAGCATATGCAGTGCACGACCTAGAAGATGCCATAGCTACTAAAGTGCTCACATTAGATGATTGGCAGACACATGCATTACCCCACTTAAACGCACTTAATTACGATTGGTTAAACACTAAATTAGACTCGCTCACCCAACGCTTGTTTTCAAAAAACGATTTTGAACGTAAAGACGCCATAGGCGAGCTGGTCAATATGTTTATTATTCATATTCATTTAGATGTGCAGCATGGTGATTTTGAATGCCCTATTTTAAAGTACACCGCAAAGCTGGACCCGCAGTACGAGCGCGTTTTGCAAATATTAAAGCATTTTGTATTTAAGCGCTTAATACGTGACCCCGAAATGCAGCAGATAGAGTTTAAAGGTCAAAACTTACTAATTGAGTTATTTACCGCTTTTGCCAGCGACCCACTGCGTTTATTACCCGAAACAACACAAGCACTGTATCTAGACGCTGAAAAACAAAACCAAGGGATGCGCATAATATGCGATTACCTAAGCGGCATGAGTGACGAATACGCTTATAAAACGTACCAAAGGCTGTTTTCGCCAGTTCAATAAATTTAACTACGTGCATTGGTGTGTATTGCGCTTTCTTACTCAAAATTTACCTGCAAAGATTATTAAACCTTTGTATATTTATTAAACTATAAAAATAAGAGCATGGATTATGAACACACCACACACTTTTAACTCCTTTAAAGCGTTTTACCCCTACTACCTAAAAGAGCACCGTAATGTAACCTGCCGACGCCTACATTTTATAGGCAGCACTTTAGTGCTTGTAGTTATTACTATTGCCTTAATTAAACAACAATATAGCTTGCTGTGGCTATTACCGATTATTGGGTATGGATTTGCGTGGGTTGGGCATTTCTTCTTTGAAAAAAACCGCCCTGCTACATTTAAGCACCCATTTTATAGCTTATGGGGAGATTGGGTTATGTTTAAAGATATACTTATCGGTAAAATCAAATTTTAATTTTTATATTATTTTCTTATAAAAATCATTCGTAACCTTTTTAAACGCTATACAACTTGTTCTCAGGTACAGAGCTGCGTCGCTTTGAAGTAAGCACCCCGCGCAATAAATACAATTTAAGCGCTACTTGGACCCATGATGCGCTGCGTACCACACTAAGAACTACGCGTTACGGTGAAACCCAAGACCCATCGTCAACGCCTGAGCTAAACGAGGTATTAAAACCTAAGTGGATCACTGATTTAGATGTCGCCTATGCCGCTACCGATAACCTAACGCTTAGTTTAGGTGCCAATAACATTTTTGATGTATACCCAGATCCAACCCGCGAAAATGTAGAAGAAGTCTCTACTTTTTCTCGCTTGTTTGCATATTCAAGCTTTTCGCCCTACGGATTTAATGGCCGTTACGTGTACGGCAAAATAGAAATGAAATTTTAAGTGCTCAACATTTCAAAAAGTACTCAAAACACAAAAGCCACCTAGTCGGTGGCTTTATACTGTGAACTGGTTAAATTAATTAGACTTTAGTTAACCAGCTGTGTTTATCTTCACTTTTACCCCATTGGATATCGTTCAATGCTTGGCGTAAACGCGCTGTTGTTGGGCCTGGCTCGCCACTGCCTACTTTGTATTCTTTATCGTTATGAATAAACGTGCCTACCGGCGTTAACACCGCAGCAGTACCTGAAAGCGCAGCTTCTGTGCCCGGCTTTGCAGCGCGCTCTAAAAGCTCGGTAACGCTAAAGTTACGCTCGCTTACTGTCATGCCTAAATCTTTTGCAATGGTTAAAATGCTATTACGCGTTACGCCATGTAAAAAGGTGCTATCGAGCGCTTTGGTAATAATTTCGTTACCATCAATAAGAATAAAGTTAGCAGCACCTGTTTCTTGTACGTCGCCGCCTGGGCAAAACAAAATTTGATCGGCTTGGTATTTTTCGCGCGCTGCGCTAATTGGTGCAAGTGCACTGGCGTAATTACCGCCACTTTTTACCATGCCCATGTGCGGGGCACAGCGCATGCCGTCTTCTTCAAGTAATACACGCAGCGCAGTAGCGCCGCCGGTAAAGTAATCGCCAACTGGCGATAAAAGTGTATATAACAACGAGCTCATTGACGGTGCAGCCGCTTTACCAATGGCAGCCTCTGTTCCTATGTGAGTTGGGCGAATGTACATAGAGCCCGGTGGTAATGGCGTTTCATCAGCATACTCTTTAACAATTTTGATAATCATGTCTTTTAGCATTTGACCATCAAAGCTTGGTAAGCTTAATAACGCAGAGCTTTGCTGCATACGCGCAATGTTTGCATCTATTCTAAAAATATAAATAGAGCCATCTTCGTGGCGAAACGCTTTTAAGCCTTCAAAACACGTACTTGAATAATGAAGAACGTGCGCACCCGCATGAAGTTCAAGTTTATCGGAAGGGACGATTGAGCTTTCGCTCCATTGGTTATCTGAAAAACGAGCTTGAATCATCTGCGGCATAAACACAGTACCGAATGCGGCCATTTTAATCTCTCTTGTGTGGTCTATTTTTCTCCATTGTATGACAATCATGCATCGTTTAACCATAGCAAAACTGAGGCTTTTTTAATTATCAAAAAGAATTTTTTGCAACTACTGTTTATAAATTAGCCACATTGCTAAGCACATACAAAAAAGCCGATTAATGCATCTTCATTAATCGGCTTTTTAAAGGCACATTATTTATTTAAACGAGTACCTAATAATACGTTTTAATACCGAGCCGTACTGTTTAAAAAAACCACCTGTATGATAATCAATACCGTGCTTTTGCATAACGGCTTGCACTTGCGGGGCTACCTCTTGATAGCGAGAGGACGGCATATCAGGAAATAAGTGATGCTCAATTTGGCAGCTTAAATGCCCAGTTAAAACATGAAACCAATGCGGGCCTTTGATATTTGATGAGCCTAACACTTGGCGATAGTACCACTGCCCTTGCGTTTCGTTTATGCAGTCTTCTTGTTTAAAGGTTTCGGTGTCCTCAGTAAAGTGGCCACAAAAAATAATGGTTGAGGTCCATAAATTACGGATTAAATTTGCCAGTAAGTTGCCTGCTAATACCCATAAAAACAAAGGCCCTGCCAATAAAGGAAATATCACATAATCTTTTATTAATTGGCGCGCGCCTTTACTAAAAAAACGCTGTTTTAGGGTAGAATGCGATACACCCCCTTCGCGGTTTTCTTTCTTTTTACCTATAAACACACGCTCTGCAGCCAGCTCGTGGTACGACACCCCCCACTGAAACAGCACACTTAAATTAATATACGTAATAAACTGCCACACATTTTTTAACCGCCATTTAAAATCATTGCTTAAACGCAATAAGCCATAACCAAAGTCGCGGTCTTTACCAATAATATTAGTGTAGGTGTGGTGCTCAAAGTTATGAACGCGATGCCAACTTTGGCCATCGCATGCAATATCCCATTCGTAGTTTTGCGAGTTAAGCTGCTTGTCGTTCATCCAATCGTATTGGCCGTGCATAACGTTGTGGCCAATTTCCATATTGTCCAAAATTTTTGCAACCGCTAATAGCAGCACACCTACAACCCATAAAATTGGCTGAATAAAGCCCAGCATAAGTAAAATACGCCCACTCCACTCACATAGCCGCTGCTTTTTAACAACCGAGCGAATGTAGTTTGCATCTTGTTGCCCTACTTTGCTTAGTGTATTCATTTTTATGCTATCTAAATCGTGGGCTAACTGATCAAAGTTTATGTTTTTCATAGCTGTAACTCCAAGTCGCTAACAGGTTGACTAACACACAGTTGAATTAACTGCTCGCCACTATCACTCAGCTCGCCAGTTTTTAAATTACGCACCACGCCTGACTTTTTAATGCACTGGCACTGGTGGCAAATACCAATGCCACACCCGCGTTTAACTGGTAGTTGTTTTGCCTCAAACTGTACTAACAAAGGGTTGTTAGCATTGACGAGATGAGCGGTGCTATTAATCTGTACGTTAAATAGGCTGTCGTCATTTTGGCTTGGCAGTGTTAAACCAAATGCCTCTTGGTAATAATTTAAATGGTGCTTTTTAGCAAAATCACTCACCGTTTTCATAAAGTTTGCTGGCCCACAGCAGTAAATATCTGGGTTTTCCCACACATTTACATGGCGCGTAATGTCACCTGATTGCTCGCGAGTGAGCAATAAAAATGAAAAATGTGAAAACTGATTTGCTAATGCACTTAGCTCATCTACACATTGGTGTGCTGCGGCTTTGGCATAATAAATTAACGATACTTTTTGTGTTGTATGTTTTAAATGCTCACTAATCATGGCAAGCATAGGTGTAATACCCGAGCCGCCTGCTATAAACGTTGTATTGTTTTGGGAATTTTTATAAACAAAGTCGCCACTAGGCGCTGAAATATTGCACCACTCACCGACTCGTAAAGCACTGCTTAAAAGGCTTGTAAAACGCCCTTGCTGATTAGTTTTAATTAATAAACGCACTAACCCCGTTTTTTTAAATTGCTCAGGGCTTGAGGCAACCGTAAACACACGTGTTAATAAACGCCCATTTATTTCTACCGTTAAACTAATATGTTGCCCAGCAATGTGTGCCTGCCAGTGCTGAGTAGGCTTTAAGGTAATACTTAAAAAGTCACCATTGTACTGCGTTAACTCTTCAATTTTTGCTCTATATAGACCTGCACGCCACGCAGGCTTAACCATTTGCATAATGGGCTCAATATAGCCTGCAAAGCTTTGATGGTGTAAAAACCACTTCGAAAATTGGTCTAATACTTTAGTAATCATCACTATTAATCTCTTGGATATTAAATATTGAATTTAAACTTACATGTGTACGCTCAAACTTCAGCGCACAAGTGTACGCCCAAAAAAATTAATTTCAATAGTATTAGAGTAAATAGTCAGTTTTTTAGTGCAATTTTTACGCAGCCCTCTAATTTAAAGCGCTGTACTAAAGCCTTAATAAAGGTGCAACAAGTAGCTGTTTTAAATACTAAAGGTAGCTATGTAGCACTGTAGATAAACTCTTGTTGATTGAAATATATATAGTTTTATTAAATCGCCACATTTAGCAAAATCAGCAGTAGCATGCTAATGTAGGCATTACTTGCTTACTTATTAAACAGGACAAAAACTGTGTTTTTCCCTATAAAATCGATTGCTAAAACAGTATCAACAGCGTTAATAGCTGCATTGATTTCAATGCCAGTGGCGGCTGTTGATTACAAAACCCTTGATGTGTTACCGCTCAATGTAAAAGCCGTCAGTGTGGCTAAAGGAGTAACTATCCCCTGGGCTATTGAGCCGCTAAGTAATGGTGATTTACTTATAACCGAGCGAAGCGGCACACTTTATTTGCTGCCTAAAAAATCATCAACCTTAACTAAGCTCTCGGGTTTGCCACAAATTGATGCTAACGGGCAAGGCGGTTTACTCGATTTAGCCCTACATAGCCGACCAGACAATAATCAATGGCTTTACATAACTTACTCAAGTACCCAAGGCGCTAAAAGTGGCAGTAATACAGCCCTAATGCGCGCCAAGCTGAGTGACGATCGCACTGAGCTTTTAAACACACAATTACTTTATAAAGGTGAGCATAACAGCACAAAAGGCCAGCACTACGGCAGCCGTATTGTGTTTGATAACCAAGGCTATGTTTACTTTTCTATTGGCGATCGCGGCGCGCGCGATAAAAACCCGCAAGACTTAAGCCGTGATGGCGGTAAAATTTATCGCTTACACACTGATGGCCGTATTCCTAAAGATAACCCGTTTGTAAATCAAAAAAGCGCTAAACCCGCTATTTGGTCATACGGACACCGTAACCCGCAAGGTATGTGGTTTGATACAACAACACAAACGTTATGGTCTCATGAGCACGGCCCACGCGGCGGCGATGAGCTAAACATAATTAAAGCGGGCGCTAATTATGGCTGGCCGGTGGTTAGTTATGGAGTTAATTACAGCGGTACGTCGTTTACCGACATACAAGAAAAAGACGGCATGCAATCGCCCGTACTGCATTGGACCCCCTCCATCGCCCCTTCTGACATGTTATTGGTTAGCAGCGATAAGTACCCGCAATTAAAAGGCAAGCTTTTGCTATCGTCTATGAAGTTTTCGTTTTTAAGTGCACTGGAAATATCTAACAAAGGTGTTTCAAAGCAATATAAAATTTTAGAAGGAATAGGCCGCGTTCGCAGCTTAGCACAAGGCAGTGATGGCTATATTTACTTAGGCATTGACGGACAAGGAATTAAACGCCTTGAGCCTGAGCTATAAAACCGTTAATAACCGCAGCATAGCAAATAATGCATTTACCTTGTTTTTATTAACAAGGTAAACGCCTTACGGCTAAAAGAACTATTTAGCTCTTTGTAGCGTATGGTAATGCTAGGGCGTGTTGATCTCTGATGGTTGAATTTGCAGCAGTATGTTTGGTTTTTAGGCAAGGCAGAGCCTATGAAGTTTGGTACTCCCCATAAATAGGCGATAACGCAGCATAAATGCCAAACATGCGCTGCCCTTCGGGTTCTGCCTAGGGGCGATAAACTATTTGTTGCCTACATGGATGTAGGTAAGGGGCGTGAGCAGGACGCGGAAGCTTTACTCGGTTTTTACTTATTCTTACATGGATGTAAGTC